>CAYUZA010000323.1:0-2584 GCA_964449535.1 uncultured Saprospiraceae bacterium | reverse complement strand
TCCTCTTTGAATTTGGTTATATGTTCATATTACTTAGGTATAAAATATCAATAACAATAAAAACCAGAAAAATAAGTTTTATGAGATAAATAATCAATACCAACAATCAGCTAAGCCTTTAAATTATAACTGAAGTAATTAACATTATACCAATAGGCTAATCTGTTTTTATGCATAACAAAAGGACCTTTTTATTTAAATATTTTAATTTTAAACACGCACTCGAGTAACCACTACTTACAATCACAGAAAAAACAACATGATTACAAAGGAAATCATCAGAAGAATGGTTGCAAAGGGGAGTGTTTTATCGATATATTTTGATAATTTTTTTACTATTTTATTTGATGGATTGCTCCAGTGTTTAATGGATGTGGATACTGTACCTGCGGCTATGATCAGATAATTAGCTGTTATGTAAGCATCCATCAAAGTCATATAACCCAGTTTTGGCAAGCTGTCGCTGAACGAGAATGTGTATGCAATTAAGCTAAGCAGGCAGGTCATGCAAAGCCCAATTTTAGCTTCAGATTCAGTATGTGAAATACGCTGGCCTACAAGGAAAACAATGATAATAGCGGCAATTGGCAGAAATAAGTGGAAAAAATAATAACCCTTATCACGCCTGGCCTCAATAATAAATCTAAGGGACGAGAATTTTCTATTCCACTCACTAGTGTATGTTCTTTCAAAGGGTATTACTGAGGCATTAGAAAAAATAAATTCTGGATGCCTTCTTTTTTTTATTCAACAGCAATATCTTCATTCGTGCTCAATCTGCAATATTTCATTTCCAGTAATCCGCTGTGATATTGTGTATTCACATCGATACTGACCGGTAGCTTATCGCAGGGGAATAGTCTGAAATCCATCAACCCATTCTGGTCACTGAAGTCCCCCGAGAAATAACACCAATATTCCATCATTCCATTCGGGAAAATTTCAATTGTTTCCGACCAACGTTCTACGTTATTGACACTGTTATCAAAATCCAACTGGGGATGCCACATTCTTTCGGAAAGTGTTTCTAGGTTCCACTTCAAACTTTCTATTCCATCACCATCAAAGCGGTAACGTGGGTCATCCCAATAATACCATACAAAACCCCTTACGTTATAAGTGCCTTTGGAAGGATTAATGTTGCGTATATCCTGAATTTCCATTCCGCAATATAGTGTTATCTTTTTTTCTACATTTATGATCGGTGTATTGATATGTCCAAAGAGAATATTAAAATTATCAAGTGTAAGTTCTTGATCTGGGTCGATATTTTTTAATAAGTCAGTAGCTGAATCGGGAGGCCCTCCTGCCTTTGATTCAATGCATAATCCAGGTGTCAGCATCAGTACTATAATCCATGTTTTTATTAAATATTTCATTTAAATAAACGGCTTTATTTAGTGAATAAAGTGACTAAACATCAATTTATTAAGAGTATCAAAAATGGCAGCTTTTCAATTTTTAAAAAAGCAGAAAATTCATTTCGCTTGTTTTACACAACGCTCCACTAATGTTATTTTCTTCTAGCGCACTAGGAAAACTAAACATTTCCAAGTCTCCAAAATCGCCACGTGCATGCAAAGGTATCATTTCAATTTGTAGAACGGTTTCATAGGTCTGAAAGTTGATGGGAATTTCAACAGTTTGTAAACGTAGTTTAATACCGTATGAAATAACCAGCCACTTATCCTCCCCTTACGTAGGAACAAAGGACTACTTGTTTGAAATAGCGTATGTTCCTTATCCGAATAGAATAGATTATCACCAAGGCTTAGTTATTGGTACCTATAGGATAACTTTTCTGCCATTTACACACTTTATGGTATGTTACCATTAACAACTACGGTAAATACTGATTGAATTTAGCGAGTGCTATAGCAATGGCAGCATCAGGCATCTGATGCTGAGTAAATGCATTTCGTTGTGAGGAGCGTTTCAATAGCTGCTTGATTTCGTAAATCCCTAGATCAGTATTGACTGACTTCATTAATCCAATTAATCCGGCAATCATAGGAGATGCCATACTAGTCCCACTTTCAAAACCAAAAGTGTTGTTAGGAAGCAGGCTATATACGTCTACTCCAGGTGCGAAAACCATACTCGAATCACCAAAATTGCTGAATGAGGCAATATTGCCAAAGCTATCTATTGCTCCTACTACAATGCAGTGATCCGATCTGGTGAATGGATCTAATCCTACTATGATGCTATCATTGCCGGCAGCGACAACAATGACAGCCTTATCCTCAACGGCAGTCATGAATAATTCATCCCAAAAGTACGCTGCATCCTTCGCGGAAGTCGCAATCAATTTTCTTTGCTCCTCTACACTTAAATGAGAAACTGAAGGATGAAATTGGGTGCCAATAGACAAGTTGATGATATCGGCATTATTTCTCAGGGCATACAAAATACCTTCAATTACCATACTTGAGGTAATTAAGCCAGTTCTCCCCTTCAGTTGAATAGGAAGAAAGGTACAATCTGGAGATACGCCTTTTGAATTCTGATTGCTATTATGGCTACCAAAGATGAGCCCAGACACATGCGTGCCATGTGTCTGTAAATGAGTTGCATACACTAT
>CAYUZA010000322.1:0-2589 GCA_964449535.1 uncultured Saprospiraceae bacterium | reverse complement strand
TTCAAAGAATACCCCCTCAGATGTACTAGCATCACCAATTGTACAAAATACAACTTCATCACCATGGTCACTCATTTCAGACCATGCCACGCTATCCCATAATTGGCGGTATTTTTTGGAGGCAAAGGCCAAACCTAAAGCACGGGCCATTTGACCAGCAGTAGGTGATATGTCTGCGGAAAAATTATATCGATTTTTTAAATCCAGCCATTCTCCATTTTCATCCAAGAAAGGCGAAGCAAAATGACTACTCATTTGTCGCCCACTACTCATGCCATCGTTTTCGCAGTCAGCATACAACTGCGCAAAATAGCCCTCTACCGAACATATTCCCAAAGCGAAAGCCATTGTCTGATCGCGGTAATACCCTGCTCGATAATCCCCTTTCATGAAAAAACGGGACAAGGCAATCTGCGCCACTTCCTTTCCATCTCCTGAAATACCGAACTTTGCTTTGCCGGTTAGCACCTCTTTCCGAGATAGCAAACTTGCCTCTCTACTGACACAACACAACCAATAGTCGCGAATAACCTCTTGTGCATATCCTTCTTTTTGAAGGACCCATTCTCCGATAGATGCTATCGAATCTGTCATCAATTCTTGCATGTATGTAGGTTTAATAGCTAAGCTCAGGTAAAGCAATTCAAACAATAATTAGATTATTAATGCATTGAATTGATCGCCTAAAGCTCCGCAAAGATATGCATTCCCGCCCTAATTACGAAGGTCAATTAATCGGCAATTGAGGATTAAACAACAACTTTTATTTGCTACTTCTTGTTTCATATTTAATTCCAAAATGCGACATCCAAAGGGTTTAACGTATTATTAACACACATTTGCAGGTACTTGGGCGTCATCTACTAACAGGTATTCTACTTTTGCATCATCAATTCTAAAACAACTTATATCATGAAAAACATTTTTCTAATTGCCTTCATCACTATTGGACTAAGTGTAAGCGCCGTTGCTCAACAGAAAAAAGCAGATGGTCCTGTTATGTCCTTCAAAGAAACGACTGTAGACTATGGCGTTATTGAATACAACGCTGATCCTTACCGTACGTTTGAATTTACTAACACTGGATCTGAGCCTCTTATGATCAAAAATGCAAAAGGTAGCTGCGGTTGTACGGTTCCAGAATATTCTACTGACCCAGTAATGCCGGGTGAATCAGGTAAACTTAAAGTGAAGTATGACACTAAAAGACCTGGCCCTATCAACAAAACTATTACAGTAACTACCAATGAAGTAGGTAATGAAACACGTATTCTTTACATCAAAGGCGAAGTAAAGAAAAACACGAATGAAGAAAATGTACCTCCGGCAAGCAAAAACATATTGACGAATCCAAAAGGGTAATCATTCTTAGAAGATAATTTTTAAGCCGGCCGTGAGCCGGCTTTTTTTTTGCCCCATTTTTACTGTATTTGTGTTGAATGCTAGACTTATACCCATTGCGAATCAGCCATTGACAAAATGATTCAATGAAAATATCGTACCTTTGCTTGGATTCTAGAATTATTACAGATTATGAAAAATGAAAGATATACCTTCCGTGTAGACGGAAAAGTGCAAGGCGTTTGGTTTAGACGTCTCACCCTTCAAAAAGCAGAAGAGCTTGGCCTAACAGGATTTGTACAAAACGAACCCGATGGTTCAGTATATGTAGAGGCTGAAGGTCAGAAAGCAGAATTGATAGCCTTAGTATCCTGGTGTTTGGATGGTCCAGACCATGCTGAGGTTTCAGCAATGACCATTGTTAAAAGCCCTCCTGTTGGATACACTTCCTTCGAAATAAAAGAAGCAGTCGAAGCTACTCTGTTATAATTAGGTAATCTTTTTCTGAATCGATTACTCCTTGAAATGGCAATAAAGACTCTAAGAAATCAATTGGTACCTACTGCCGTTTCTTAGGTCTTTGGTCACGTGTCTTCATGTGACATTGAATGCAAAAAGCAATGTATAATAACCATTAAAAAGGGTTGCGATTATTCTTGAAAATCTTGACTCCAAAAGTCGTTCGGCCATTTGTCTGATGGAAAGACTGACAAGTTTAGTCTCTAATATTTAAGAGCCATCTTAATGAATATTGAATTCACCGAGATTGCTAGGGTAGATTTTTCATTTTGGATTGAAAATGATGCAAATATTGTAACTAAAATCAAGGAACTCATTGTAGAAATGACCAAAGATCCTCTTATGGGAATCTGAAAACCAGAACCATTAAAATTCGGATTAATTGTCTTTTGGTCGCGAAGAATAAATGGTGAATATAGATTAGTCTATAAAATCAGTGGTACAAAAAAATAGAACAAAAATGTACCTCACTAAACAAAAGACTTAAAAAGACGAAAGTCTCAAGCTGTACCCACGACTGGATTCGAACCAGCACATCCGTAAGGACACTACCCCCTCAAAGTAGCGTGTCTACCAATTCCACCACGTGGGTTTCACAAAATGGAAGACAAAAATAAAAAGATACTCGTTCTCGCCGCCATTCTTCTCGAGAAAAATAAAATCACAAACTTATTCTCATGCCGAAAACCACAATTTTGCAACTTCAACCCCTCAAAAGGTCACCATAAG
>CAYUZA010000321.1:0-2593 GCA_964449535.1 uncultured Saprospiraceae bacterium | reverse complement strand
CCCGACTATCTCTTATTACGGGGAAGCTAATCAACTTCATTACATGCCAAATCGATAAGCTCGCATACTTTATTAAGGTCTAAACTATAGGAAGAATGGATATTCCTTGTGTGTGGAATATATGTAATGTTCATAAACTCAATATCACATAAGGCTGTTATAGTAGAGTAGACTGAAAAACATTTCAGACGCTCCGGCAGCCAACTAATCACCTTAGTGCCAGGCTGTGCAAAAATCAAATTTGTTAAAGCGGCACCAGATCCACCTACAATGACCCTTGCACTTCTAAAAATCCCATACTGCTGATGTAATGTTAGTGTTGATGGCTCCAATACTTCAAAACCTCGATCCCTCAAAACTTCAATTAATGCATCTTGGTTAATAAATGTTCTCCGCCCCTTTTCTCTTTTAATATAAACCCTA
The DNA here is from genome assembly GCA_964449535.1 of uncultured Saprospiraceae bacterium. GTDB lineage: Bacteria > Bacteroidota > Bacteroidia > Chitinophagales > Saprospiraceae > SLDF01. The sequence continues at coordinate 2,170 of CAYUZA010000321.1, read as the reverse complement.
TGATACTTTTCTAACTCTTTTGTATTATCACCGAAATACTTCTCTAACCTTTTAACAAGTCTATTTCTAACAATTTCAAAAGCGTTAGCCGCAATTGAATAGTCTTTAGAGTCGCAAGTGTATTTATCGGTGATGTCAAATGGCGTATTGACAAAGTAGTCAGGTATCAAACAGTTTTTTACTCTGTATGAACAATTTGGCTCCATTAACTGGACATTATAATTTGCCCTAAAAAAATCAAGCCATTCAGCAGGTAAAACTGTGCTTACACTATGAGGCATCAATACCTTAATTTGCCCAACATCCTTAATTAAGAACAACCTTAACACATTTTCCAATAAAAGATGAAAATAATTGAAGGAGCCAAAACCTGACAAAACTATTGCTTTATCTACTTCAATAATCTCATTGGGATAATTCACTCTAACCTTATTATTTCGTCCGTATGGAACTAAATCGGTTTCATACTTTACATTTCTAATACCTAGAATACTATTCTGATTGGTAAAATATTTTCCTTTAATTCTATATATGGAGATATCAGGGTGCACAATGACATCCTTCACGTGATAAAGATTCAAGTTTTTTCTTTCATGCTCTAGATACTGCTTACCTTTTGGAGATTGGGTAACATGAGCATCATCCTTAAATAGCACTTCTACATTAGCTATTGATCTGCTTGAACTCAAATAATTCAAATTAGATGCTAATAATCTATTAATTGCTGTTTTCAATACGTAATGAACCTTTTTATTAAAACGCCCCCAAGTAGATCGAAAAGAGAAACCAAATCTTGCCGCCATTACTTTCAATTCTAACAAATCAATCAGGCTATAATTACTTATCAAGTACTGTAGAAATGTTATTAGCCGCACATTCTTTGCAAACTGGATCTGTCGCAAAAAGTAAGCATTTCTATCAATTGAAACGATATTGCGTATTAGTCTATTCTGAAGCAATAATGATCTACTTGTCCATTCTTTTGTGGCAGAAGTATGTATGCCGCCGTCGTGTATTCTGTACTCAGAAACCACCTTATCGGAATAATAAATTTTTCCATGAGTTGTGTTAACATATAAAAGGGCTGTCTCTCCGCCTGGAATTACTGCAAGGATACCAGAAAACTTGTCTAAATCTATGTTCCTAAAGCAATAATTTGAAGTATGTGGCAAATAATACTCTTGATATAGATTAGCTATTGAAAATGTAGAAGCAACTGTAAACTTTTTAGCGGCATCAAGCCGATGGCATATCATGGAATAATCTAGATTCTCTTCGAGAAATTTTACTTGATATGTTATTTTATTCTTTTCTATCCAATAATCATCACCCTCACATACTGCGATATATTTACCCTTGCATTCTCCATAGGCCTTAAGGACATTGCGATTTGGGCCTAAGTTCTTATCACGTCTTAAGTGTCTAATAAGATTCGGAAACTTTGCAGCATAATTAGCACATATCTCACTAGTTCCATCAGTTGAACAGTCATCCGCGATAACTATTTCATAACCAAAGTCTACCTCTTGCATAAGGGCACCTTCAATGCAATCTCTAATATAATTGACTTGATTATAAGTAATTATACAGGCAGACACCAACACATCCATTATTCAACCTCTTTTGAGTATCTGACTGTTAACAAAATCATTTCCAATGTATCCTTGTTAATTACATCAACTTCGAAACCTATCTTTTGATAAATCTTAATTGCTCTATCATGATTCACATTAACCTTAAGATACACCTTATTTAGTCCTAACTGGATAAAAGCAAAATTTAGCAATAGATTTGTTGCTTCCGTAGCATATCCCTTCCCCCATTCTTCTCTCGCTCCAATGAAGATGTGAAATTCGGCAGCATGTTTATTAATACTTGTAAGTTGCACATTGCCAATATACTTATCACTTTCACTGATACAAATTGCGTAACGCTGCTCATCTTGCATTAGTAGCACTCTGGAAATCCATTCCTCCTCCATTTGTTGTGTAACATAAATGTTTGGTCTATTCCCAGTAAACTCCCATACCTTGGGATCGTTTCTCCACCTCCAAGAAACTGATGCATCAAAAAACTGAAGAGGGCGCAAATAAATTCTAGAACCCTCTTTACTTATTTTCATGAATCCATTTATTGATACACCCTAAAACTATCTCCATCTCATCTATTC
>CAYUZA010000320.1:0-2603 GCA_964449535.1 uncultured Saprospiraceae bacterium | reverse complement strand
ATTCCATTAGGCAGACGCAAAGGAAATATATTCGGTAAAAATATATTGCCCCTTGAAGAAAAAACTACATTTGAAAATGTTCATACTGTTACTTTATATATGAATCCGACGGTTCAAGAAGAATATATTGATTATATATTGTCCCTCCATCCCAGGCGAATAATTTTCAATCCTGGAACAGAAAATGTAGCTCTTTTAAACCGCTGTAAGCAGGAAGGCATTGAAACGGTAGTTGCCTGTACCTTGGTTTTACTATCGTTGAAACAATATTAAAATGGTTGATATTGGCTAATCGGACTGATAAGGATAAATTTCTTTTATCATTTACTTAAACATTACTAATATATAATCTTTCAAAATTTGCAATCTACGTAGTTAAAATTTTTGTTATTCCAATCATAAACAAAAATTAAAAGTCATGAGAGCAATTATTTTGTCGTTGATCGTTTTACTATCATTAAATGGATGTCGGGTTATCAAACAAGGTGATGTAGGGGTAAAACGCACCTTAGGAAAAATTCACGATAAGCCGTTAGAAGCTGGAGCGCGCTTATATAATCCTTTTGTCTCCGTTATCTTTCACCTACCGATTCGCACGGTTAATTTAGAAGTAAATCTAGACCTTCCTTCTAAAGAAGGAGTTAATGTAAATGCAGAAATATCAATTTTATATCGTGTTGATGGTCGCAAGGCTACCCAAATAGTAGAAAACATCGGTCGAAATTATGAGCAGACGGTTATTTTACCCGTATTTCGAGCTAGTGCCGCAGATATTACTGCCAAATTTATGGCTAAAGATATGCATACGGGCAACCGACTGGAAATTGAAGACGCGATCAAACGTCAGATGATGCAAGTATTAGAGTCAAGAGGCTTTATCATTGAAGCTGTACTACTTAAAAGCATTAAATTGCCAAAAGGGCTTTCCAGAGCTATAGAGGAGAAGTTGGAAGCTGAACAAGATGCTCAACGCATGGAATTCATACTATTGCGTGAGAAACAAGAAGCAGATCGGAAATTGATAGAAGCAGAGGGTATTATGAGAGCAAATTCAATGATATCACAAGGGTTATCTCCGGAAGTTTTACAATACAAAAGTATTGAAGCGTTCAGAGAGTTATCAAAATCAAGTAATACTAAAATCATCATTACAGATGGCAAGACACCTATGTTGATAGAATAGTATCCAATTTTGAATGAAGAAATCAAAAATCTCTTGGGAGTCTTTCACACATTAAATTAAACCACCTTTGTCAACTTTTATAAAACTTTGGGTTATTAGCAACTAAATAGTGTGAAAAAATCGCTCAACAAGGCGGGAATCTTTAGATTGAAAAGCCTTATAAGGAAGAGATTGGTGTAATAATTTTTTCTTTATAATAGCTTTTAAAATCATAGTAATGATACGCTTCACAGGATTAATTTTCAATCTCATTTGCTCAAAATAATCCAGGAGACTTTCCTGTCTGAAATGTAGAATTTCTTCTAAAATATGACCATCTTCGTAATAACCACAATGAAAATTTTTTTCAGCAAAAGACTTCGCAGGAAAATCTAATTTACCCAATCCTGCAATTGCGAAGGACTTTGTTAAAAAATCTTTGTACTTTATACGGCAGGTTGGACCTCCACCTAGGTTAAAAATTCGGCCTGAAAGTTCGTTTTTGTGATGAAGTGCTTTTACAAATGCACTTGCAGTATCCCGAGAGGTGGCTATTTCTAAAAGTGTATCCAAAGGCATATGAAAAAATAGCTCTGTTAGTTTGTGTTTACCCATAATAGCCGTCAATCGAAAAATAGTCCAATCCAGAGAACTATTGATTATACAACTTTCAGCCTTAATTTTTGTCAGTGCATAGGCGTCACCTTCGCTTGGAATAAGTGGATCACCGACCTTAATCCATGGGTTATCAACTCGATCACCATAAACCGAAATAGAAGATGCAAAAATAATAAAAGCATCAGGAGATCCTTGCTCTACAGCGCGTACAATATTTTCTGTACCTTCAACATTTACGGAATAAGCCAAATCGGGAAATTCATCCGCAACTGGGGGAATGATGGCAGCCAAGTGAATTATAAAATCCTGATTTTGGCAAACTTCTATTAAATCATCTTTATTGGTAATATCTCCATATACAATCTTTGTTAACCTTTCAAAGCGTCTTAAAAACCTAGTGCTGTTTGGTGTTTTTTGATCAAATAAAGTAATCGTAAATAAATCGCTAAATTGCACTAGCTGATGTACTAGCTCAGATCCTACTGCCCCAGATGCTCCTGTAATAAGGACTTTTTTCTTCTTCATTCACTTTATTTCAAAATAGATACACACATTAAGAAACCACATTCGTTTGTCATGTAACGATTATTGGATTGGTTTTTATTGTTGTTGAATAAAAAAATATTTGATTAGCCTATTATAAAAACGATCAATGCTATAAAGAGAAGATTAAGAGAACAAAATCCATTTATCATAAACCATGAACTAAACAGCAAAAGGCCATCCTCTCGGACAGCCTTTCACCTATTTTATATCAAAACTTCTATACTACATCTTCACAAAGCGAAGCGGTGGCATATCCACCCCTATGGCTCGTATCAAG
>CAYUZA010000319.1:0-2610 GCA_964449535.1 uncultured Saprospiraceae bacterium | reverse complement strand
ATTAAACATGGTGATGCAGACTTTCCTCTAAGAATGGATCATTTTTAGGAACAAGTGCAGCCTGTCCTAAACGCAAGAAAAAGACATATAAAAACAAACTCAAAAATCCGATTAGTGTACCAATCTCTAAAAAGCCAGGTAATGTAAATCCAGCTTGCATAGAGTGCATTGCATCATGACCATGAGCTGCGCCTTCTCCCCCTCCTAGATGATGAGCTGCTTCTGCTGCTGTTAATGCTACACCTGGTTTGATCATTTGGAAGAAATCAATCCAATGTCCAACAAAAACCATAATGGATACAAATATCATTGCACCAGCTTTGCGCTTATTATCATTGCGAATCAATACCAGAAAAGGTAGAAAGAAATTTATGGCTAAATTGGCATAAAATAATACAGGATACTCTTGCATCCGAGTCTGGAAATAGACGGTCTCCTCACCAACATTGGCATACCAAATCAACATATACTGTGAAAACCAAAGATAAGTCCAGAAAATACTGAATGCAAATAAGTATTTGCCCAAATCGTGTAAATGTTCATTAGTTACTTGGGAATAATACCCCTTGCCTTTTAGATAATAAATAATCAAAATGGTCAAAGCGAGCATGGATACAAACCATGAAGCTGTTGAATACCATGCGAATAAGGTACTATACCAATGAGCATCAACAGACATAACCCATAACCAAACCATTGCTGCAGATGTAAAACCTCCCAAAGGCAAGAAAATACCACCTAAAATTTTATTCTTTCTATAAAATGAATAATTTCCCACTCCTCCATTGGCATCTTCATCTAGTGAATTCTTCCTGATCTTTAAAGCAAAATAAATCCAAACGCCTACCACACCTATAGTAAATATGGTATACATCACTGGATTTAAAAATGAGGCCTTACCAGCTAAAATAGGATCGGCAGCTACAGCCTCTGAATCAGACCAGTGATACAAATGGTGAAGATGTCCCCACAAACCTGCAACTATCACAGCCATGAGAACAATGCCCACCATTAAGAAAAGTGAAAAAGACTCCCAAATCCTTTTAAAAACCGTATGCCAACCTGAATATGCTAGCAATTTAGCCGATAAAAGAAAAAGTGCCAAAAAACCTATTCCAGTGAAAAACACACTATTATGCAAGAAATTAGACCAGAACCTACTATGAAACTGATCATCACTAATATATGTAACTACCAGACTAATCACACCGATAATCATACCAGCGATTAATACTTTTTTCTGTTTGTCTTCAAATGTAAACTGATTCATACGCTTTGGATCTATTATCCTATTGGGGTAATTCAATTAATTTTCAACAGTTGCGGGACTAGCCGCGATTTTACGGAAAGGAATTGCAAAAGCATTTAGTGTATTTTCCTCTTCAGAATATACTTTACTTACATTCTTTGCCTGAAGCGAGCGAATGTAATGTATTACACTCCAACGCTCTTCGAAAGACAATTTGTCTGAGTATCCGCCCATGACGTTTTTACCGTACATGATGGAATGGTAAAATCGTCCATTAGATGCAGCAGTAAATTCCTCATTGATTAGGTTAGCGGGTTGTGCTGGATACTTTCCGCCATCTTCGCGGAGTAAATAGCCATTACCGTCTGCATTCTCACCATGACAAGTACTACAAAAAATATTGTACAATTCTTTTCCCTTTTCCAAAGAAGCTGCAGTTATTGGGAATGGATTCATCAATATTTCTCTACCCGCACGTTCACGCTCCTCTTCTGTATCGTTATAATAGTAAGGCACAGATCCATTTATAGTCTTACCCCTCATTAAATCTTTTAAATTATTTACACCATCAGCCCCTACCTGACTGCTTAACGAAGCATATCCCCTCGCAATAGTTCCTCTTTGGGGCAATCGCGGCTGTATATAGGCATGGTATTCTTCTTCCGTGCCCCAAGTGTTCCATTCATAATAATTGGATGTATTGGCTTCAAAAGCTATAGAGTGCCCCATATCCATCATGTACTCGTGCCCAGGATGGTTACCTTCTGCAGGAGAGCAGGATAAAAACCCTCCAATTAGAGTGGGAACCGCACAAACAAATGCAACATTTCTCCAGTTCATGTATAGTTGTTTTCTCTTTAATTTAAAATTGGGGTTTATGCCATTAATTTTTGATGAACCTCACTAGCACCAGACTGCTTTAAAAAGGACTCCACTTTCTGCTTTTCCGCATCACTCATCCCATGCGTGTCAAATGCTATGCAAAACTTATCGTCTGTGATTCTATCGTGAAGTGTTTCATTCGTAACCCCTGGACCTAATCCGCAAATAGTATAAAAAGTGACCACCATTCCAATCGCTGCAAATAAAACCGTTAATTCAAAAGTGATTGGAATAAATGAAGGAGCAGAGAAATAAGGCTTACCCCCGAAAATGATAGGCCAGTCTCTGGTAAACACCCAAGTCATAAATCCGAACGCAAAGGTTGTCCCTGTCATACCATAAATGAAACCAGCTATATGAAGACGGGATTCTTCCAAACCTAATAAAGGATCGAGACCATGAACCGGGAATGGTGTATACACATCCATAATATCCATGTGATCCTCATTGGCTTTACGAACGGCATTTAACAAAATTTC
>CAYUZA010000318.1:0-2614 GCA_964449535.1 uncultured Saprospiraceae bacterium | reverse complement strand
TTCTTCATCTCTTTAGTAATCTATTAAAAAGTACAGTTGCCGCTACTTTTAAAAATATTATTTTTCCTGTATGGGTCTTACACATTTTTATTATATTAACCCACCTCAAAGAAAAAAAGTTGAGTACACGTAAGTATCGCAACCTATCTGAAAAAAAAGCAGCCAACCGAGCTTCGTACTGTTGTTCTGATACCCGTTTGTTCAGAAAAAGATAATTAAGTATAACTATCTCTTCGCAAATTCTTTGATACTTTTTTTGGATTGAATTATGATTCCGTGTAGCCCCCGATGATTCTCTAAATTTATTAAGTTTTTGGGCTATAAAAAAAATGTTTGACTTTTCAAGCAGTTGTATCCAAAACAACCAATCACCGGCCATCTTCATTTTTAAAATACCATCATCTTCTAAAAAATTACATAGTATTGATTTTTTAAAAACAACCGCACTTGCATTTGGAATTACATTTTTATGCATAAGGTAATTTGTAATAAACTCCTTTCCATCGAAAATAAAATTTTGTTCCCAAATATTGGGTACAAATTCTTTAGTATACTGTTCTCTATCAAATTTTTCAACACTTTGTTCATCTACATCAATAGATTGACAATAAATTAACCCGACATCTTTTGCATCTACATCACCACAATTTTGTGTTATTTTTTCTAAAAAAAATTCAGAGGAATAATCATCACTCTCCGCTATCCAAATCCAATCTCCCTTTGCCAAAGCTATTCCTTTTTGCCATTGTTTAAATGGACTGCCTGAATTTTGATCATTGACTTCAAAATGAGATACTTTTGGATGATTAGCATACTCTTTTAGTATTTCCACACTGTTATCCGTAGAACAATCATCTAACAATATTACTTCAAAATCCTGATAAGTTTGATTGAAAATACTATCTAATCGTTCGCGGAGAAACTTAGAATGATTGTAATTGGGCACTATGATGGAAACATTACACATTGAATAAAATCTTTGGGCTGTTCAACATAATTTTTTTCAGTAATCTTTTATTTGATTTATTTGCTCTGAGTTCCTTCAGTAATCTTTTAATTTTTTGACGATAAGTTTTTGAAAATCTACCGTATAAAAAAACATTAAACTGTTTTTCTTTAAGAAAAATTGGATCTGAATTTTGTGAACTAAAACCACCGTCAGCATAATCTGAAATGACAATATCTACATATTTTTTATCAATTTTGGGATTTAACATCCATCTTAAATTATGATCCCAATCGGCATATACTTTATAATTCAAATCAAAATTTCCAACTTTTTTAAAAACAGATTTATTAAAAAAAATGGCTTGATGACAAATGTTTTTCTTGAGTATTTTGTCTTCACCAAATTCACCATCATATCTGCCGTTAAATCTTGTACTGTAAACATCGCCATAAATAACATCATATGTGTTAGCAAAAATTATCTTGGCAACTTTACTCAATACATTAGCATCAAACAACTTATCATCACTTCCTAAAAATATCAACCAATTACCTTTTGCAAGTTGAATACCTTTGTTCATGGCATCGTAGATTCCCTTATCCTTCTCCGAATGTACTATTATTCGACTATCATTATATGACTTTGCTATTTCAACCGTTTTATCAGTTGAAACACCATCCATAATAAGTATTTCAAAATCAGTAAATGTTTGTTTTAATATACTATCTATAGAATTGGATAGTGTATTTTCTGAATTATATGTTGGAATTATAATGGTGAACATTATTTCTATTGGTATACAGCTGAACCCTTAATTGAGCAAATTATTTCCACTCATTTGACTTTCTTAAAAATCCCTCTCGCTTAACAAAACAAATATCGCATTGACCTAATGCGCCATCTAATGGTCGTCTGGCAAAGCCAGGAAAATCATAGACGACATATCCTCTTTCCAACATGAAATTAATTACTTCACCTATTAAAGGCATTCCCGGATTATCGGTGAATGGTATTAGGGATACTTCTAAAATATATACTTCTGTATGGCCAAATGTTAAGGAAGCACCTTTTAACGCCTCCAATTCAAAACCTTGAATATCTAATTTGATTAACTCTGGATTATTTATTGTACCACTTTGAATGAGTTCGTCTAGGGTTATGATGTCTATATCTCTTTGCTTGCCGTCATTTTTTAGTTGATCATCTGGGGTTGGTAATAATGACGAACATGCCAAATCATCCCAAATAGTCAATGTAAGCGTTTCTTTTTTGGCACATGCACCTGCAAAAATAAATTTTGAATCGGGAAATCGTTACAAAATTTTTCTAATTGTTCTTTCATTTCGTATTGCGGCTCGATGAGGCTAAAAATCGCTTCAGGAAATATATATTTGGCCATTCTACTCCAAGATCCAGTATTGACACCAACATCCACGATGGAGTAACATTTAAGCCCACGGTGTTTTAGGTCTTCCAGCACCATCACCGTCGACCCCACAGGACGCTTATCAGAACCAATAGGTATCGTTTTTATTGGAGCTGCCGGTTGAGCAATAGGTTTAATCTCATACCCCTTCATTCCAAGTAGTTTTTTTTATTATTTTTTTCATTAATTTTGTTTATAATTTTTCAACGCTTGTTTTATTCCTAAAGCTTCTTTGTGAA
>CAYUZA010000317.1:0-2632 GCA_964449535.1 uncultured Saprospiraceae bacterium | reverse complement strand
ATTCGCTCAGAGGGAAATTTTACAATCTGGTCCCATGGTTGGCTACGCAGATATGCGTGAAGTCGCAATTTGGATCCAATTGAAAGAGGAGGGAGATGTCAGGATATCTTATCGTGAAAAAGGAAGTAGCAAGCCACATTCATCAACAGCATCTTACAAGTGTACAAAAGATAAAGCTTTCACTGCAGAGCTTATAGCTGATAATGTAATACCAGGAAAAAGGTATGAGTATGAAGTTTTTATCAACGAAAATAAAATATCATTTTCCTTTCCGCTTGAATTTCAAACATTATCACTTTGGCAGTGGCGAAATGATGCGCCAGATTTTTCATTCGCAATGGGTTCATGTTTTTATATAAACGAAGAAGAATACGACCGACCCGGCAAACCCTATGGAGGAGATTATGGAATACTCAATAGCATTTATCAAGCAAAACCCGATTTTATGTTGTGGCTTGGAGACAACACTTATTTGCGTGAAGCAGACTGGAATTCAAGGACGGGTTACATCCATCGTTATACGCATACCAGAGCAGTAAGCGAACTTCAACCTTTATTAGCTAACACACATCATTATGCCGTTTGGGACGATCATGACTATGGACCTAACGATAGCGACAAAACTTGGAAATTAAAAAATACTGCAAAAGAAGTTCATGACTTATTTTGGGCAAATCCACCATTTGAAGCAGATGTTGATGGAGGTATCACCCATTCTTTTCAATGGGCAGATTGTGATTTTTTTATGTTAGATGACCGATACAATAAAACACCAAACTCACGACCTGGAGAAGTCTTAGGTAAAAAGCAAGTCGAGTGGTTAAAAGATGTTCTGAAAGAGAGTAAGGCTGCTTTTAAATTTGTAGTAGTCGGGGTCATGTTTTTGTCATCTGCTCAAAACAAGGAGAATTTTTCCAAAGCTGCCATTTCAGAGCGGGATACTTTAATTAAATTCATTCAGGACAATAATATAACCGGGGTAATATTTCTCACGGGCGATCGGCACTTCGCTGAATTAAGTGTGCTTAAAGAAGACGGCAAAGTGCCAATATATGATTTTACATCCTCTGCCTTGACTGCGGGACCTGCTTCCAAACAGTATTTAGATGAAGTTAATGACAACAGAGTAGCCGAAACTGCATATTTTCAGCGCAATTTCGGTTATATAAAAGTTGTAGGTAATAAAGCTAACCGCACAGCCATATTATCATTGCGCAACGTGGACGGCGGTTTAATTTGGGAAAAAAGTTTGAGTTTGGACTCATTTAGAAAATAATCAAATAGTTTATTCCCAACTTATTCTCCAGTGCTTTCAAGTTTAACCTCCTTACGCGGCAACATCTCGTCCCGATTGGCCGTTTGCCATACGAGATAAGCTATGATGGTGGCAGCTTGTTTGAGGTCGTCGCCAACCAGGTGGTCCCAATTATCCATATTAGAATGATGTGTTCTATTGAAATATGCCATGGGTTCTTGGATAAACTGAAATCCAGGAACTCCCGCTGCATCAAAAGCCATATGATCTGTACCTCCCGTATTGCTTATTGAAATCGTTTGTGCTTCCATATCTTTAAATGGCTCTAGCCATGAGCGAAATAGTGGTCTGACTGCTTCGTTGCCCTGAAGATATATTCCCCTGATTTTACCGGTACCATTATCCAGGTTATAATATGCTGAAATTTTAGACTGTAATGGTTTAAATGATTTTGGAACCCAACCGCCTGGTTCAGTTTCCATGACATGTTTTCTGATGTACTGGATGGATCCATAAAGTCCTTGTTCTTCACCTGTCCAGAGAGCAAGTCTCAGTGTTCTTCGCGGCTTTTCTCCCGTTTGATCCATATATGCTTTGATTATTCTGGCAACTTCTATCATTACAGCGGAACCAGCTCCATTATCCGTAGCGCCTGTACCCGCATGCCAGCTATCAAAATGTGCTCCAAAATAAACGAATTCATCTGCTAAGTCAGTGCCTACAATGTCTGCCAATACGTTGTGCTCCATCCCTTTATTTGGCAACTCATATTTGGACTTTAATTCCATTGATAGTACAGGTACTTTGCCCTTTTGCAGCAATCTCATAAGTCGATTATAATGCTCTACTGCCATGGTTACCTGTGGAATAACGACTGCAGATGTGTCTTGGGCTCGAAGACCTTCTTGTCCACCAATTCTCGCTCCGGCAACAAATACAGTTCCCAAATCGCCTTTAAATGATCTATCAATAATGCATAATGGATTTTCATTATGTAAAAAGTCCCACAATGCTTTGTTAAAAGTCATTCCACCCGTCTGACGCCACTCGCGACGTGGACGAGGTGCAGGTGGAGCAGCATTCGCGTATTCTAACAGATCCTCCGGAGTATACCTTTTGGCCAAAGGATCAAACCATTCCTTGGTATCTCTTATGGTGTCTAACATGACAAATTTGCCCTTCAATTTACCTTTGTACGGCTCTAAGTCTTCTATTTTATTCGCTTGTAGATAAATAATTTCTCCTTTTATTCTTCCTTTTACAGATGGTGACCATGCTTTTGGATAAGCCAATATTGGCCAATAATCTGGTGTTTCAACATGCATTGAAAAATTTTCAAGCTGCCAACCTCTGCCAAAATACCCCCATTCTTCTTTA
>CAYUZA010000316.1:0-2640 GCA_964449535.1 uncultured Saprospiraceae bacterium | reverse complement strand
CCGACACTTATCGCCACCAAGGACTTCGTAAAAAGTTAGTCGAAACGGTGCGTCAAAAGGGTATTACAGATGAGCGTATCTTAGCTGCCATCGGCCAGCTACCCCGCCATTATTTTCTTGATAAGGCTTTTGAAGAGCTCGCATATGAAGATAAAGCGCTACCCATTGATGCAGGACAGACTATTTCTCAGCCCTATACTGTGGCTTATCAAACTCAACTTTTAGATGTACATAAGGGGGATAAAGTACTTGAAATTGGCACTGGATCTGGTTATCAAGCTTGTGTACTCGAATTAATAGGCGCTAAGGTTTATTCGATCGAGCGGCAGGAAGCTCTTTATCACAAGACTAAAGCGTTGTTAACTCAGATGGGCTATACAAGAATTCAACTTTTTTTTCGAGATGGGTTCCTTGGTATTCCTGAAATTCAACCTTTTGATCGGATCTTAGTAACCTGTGGAGCAAGCGAATTGCCCGAAGCCCTCATGCAACAATTAAAAATCGGGGCTAAAATGGTCATTCCAGTTGGAGAAGGTGTACAACGCATGATTCGCATCACCCGCAGAGATATTCACCACTTTGATCAGGAGATTTTTGATGATTTTCGTTTTGTACCCATGCTTGGAGGCGTTGTCACCAGATAACGTTTATATCCAACATCCCTCTACGATATAAATAAAGCAAGCGTTTCTGTTGAAATAATTTCTCTTCATTCATTTATAATTTTAAACACTGCAAGGACTGAACGATTAGTTCTTGGTTGAAGGAAAGAGATTCCTGTAAAGTTTGCAAATATTTTAGGCTTTTAGCAGGCAACAAAGATGTATTGGTGCTGTCGTGCTTAGTGTCATCTTGGTAGGTTCTGGATTTTAAATCTTCTAGTACGCGTTGCAATTGTTCCTTGTTGATGGGTTTGTCCTCAAAATATGACTGGAGTAATCTAAGTCCATCACTTTGGTATGTAAGCATTATATGTAATTGATTCCTTGTTTCTGGATCAAACCATGCTCTTTCTTCGTTTTTTGCTTTAAGAGCATTTTTATAGGAAAGGACATGCTGTTGTAAAGATGTTAAATGAAGTGCTATTTCCTGAATGATGTGAATTTCTTTTTCAGTGGACTTGCTCATTTCTTCGGCCATGATATTCTCCAGGTTGTTATCCAGGGCTTTTAGCATCAACCTGACTGTTTGTAACTGTTGGTCAATAAGTTCGTATAAAGCCTCTTGTTGTTGTTTTTCTGTTTCCGAGTGCATTAACTGCATTTGATGGAATAGTTTTCTGATCTCATGGATAAGATCGGCAAGTTGTTTTTTGGTTTGTATTATGGATAGTTCTGGTAAAGAAAAAATAGAGCTTGCTAAAGAATCACGATGAAGTGTGTAATCTGATTCCTCTTTTGCATCACTCGATCCTACTGTCTTTTTAGCCAATGAAATTAGAACTTGGGGGATAAATAGGAATAGGAAAGTATTCAGGATATTGAAAGAACTGTGAAAAATGGAAAGAGCAAGTGGAATATTATATTGATCCTCATAAGCCGATTTATCATAAAGGAGGTGAACACCTATGCTATCTACAGCGTGAATAAAAAATGGCAACACAGGAAACATCCAAATGGATCCCAGAAGATTGAATAAGGAGTGTACCCTAGCTACTTGTTTAGCTTCTCTGTTGCCTATCAGAGCAGCTATTTCCGCAGTAATAGTGGTGCCAACATTGGCACCGAGTATCATAGCTGCAGCTACATCAAAGGGCAGCCAACCTCTGTTGCAAAGGATGATGGTCAAAGCCATCGTTGCCGTGGAGGATTGTATCAGTGCTGTAACAACTACCCCCAAAATGAACATGATGAATAAAGAAAAATAACCGTAGGAGCTAATGCCTTCAATGAAGTTTAAACGATCGCTTAGTAATGAAAAATCGGGCATCTGATCTTTCATAAAAATAAGACCAATTACCAAAAGTAAAAACCCCATGAAAAAATCTCCCCATGCATTGATCCGCTTGTTTTTGGAAAAAAGCATTGGAACAACTCCTATCAGTAGCGGTAATATTGTTTTGGTAGATTGAAATTGTAAATCTAATATACTGATAAGCCATCCTGTAATGGTAGTTCCTATATTGATGCCCATGATAACCCCTACAGCTTGAGATAGATTAACGAGGCCAGCTTGTACGAAACCTACGGTGAGGACAGTTGATGCAGAGGAAGATTGTATAATAGAGGTGACGGTAAATCCTGTAAGTATCCCTGTTAAGCGAGTGCCGGTCATTCGGGATAAAACACTCCTCATCTGCGGACCAGCTGCCCGTTGAATGCCTTCGCTCATTAATTTGAGCCCATAAATGAATAGCCCCAAAGATCCGGCTACGTGTAATAAAAACCACCAGGAGAATTCCAACCGCTTATTTTTTTGCTAATGTCAGGTTTTTAACGCAATAAGTTTCTGCTGATCGAAATTAATTGAATCACAATTTAGAATTTTTTTTGATCAGTTTCTTGTAAGTAGAATTCTTCTAAAGGGTTTTCTCTTGACGAGATCCATCTTTTAAGGCTGACATCAAACTTCGTATTTTGATCTGGAAATTCAATGTATTCGTCTTCTCCGGAATTTTGAGGTAAATAAGGACTTAAATCC
>CAYUZA010000315.1:0-2641 GCA_964449535.1 uncultured Saprospiraceae bacterium | reverse complement strand
ACATAAATAGTTGTTGTTCCGTAAGTTGGGGTCGGTCGATTAGACCGGCCCTTTTTTTGTAGGGGTTACTTTGGAGTTGCGAAGTGACCGATGTATTTAGGTAAATGCATTAATGATGGATGCTTCTACCAAGAAGGACATCCGGTCATTTGCCTCTTTGTCTTGCATTCAGAGAGTACCTGATAGGGAGTGTGTAGTAAACAGGTACCTCTGCGCCTCGGTTCCTACCGGGGGTCCAGGATGGCATCAGGGAAATTACACGAATGCTTTCCTCGGACAATGATGCATCTGGACTGCGAAGCACCTCTGCATTTCGAACTTTCCCGTCTACCCCAATGACAAAGCGGATGTAGACGGTTCCTTCCACTCCATTCTCACGAGCTGCTGAAGGATATTCGAGGTTTTTGCCGATGAATTGGAATAAAGAATCAACGCCACCAGGGAACAGGGGCATTTCATCAACTTCGGTTAACGGCGTATCAATAAAGGCAGCCGCTGCTGGAGCTACAAACGCAAGTGTTTTTTGGTCAACAGATGGATCATTTTGCGCGCCGGATGATTGACCATATGCCTGCATATCGGCTATAGTCAGAAGTAATGCAACGGCAAAGATGGGTGCTAGTAATTGATGAAACATGGATATTGATTTTGAGGTAAGAGTTAATGTGCGCTAAAACTATAGGTAACCTTGATGCTGCACTGGTAGCAATGTGCGTCACTAAAATACGTTTTAATCCTTATGAATATTGTGATTGCTCTATTTATTCCAGATTTCTTCCAGTCTTTCCTGCCTAATATCTTCAACAATCAAAATTGAATGATGGGTGTCGATGTAACTTTTTATCTTGCCGGTTCGTCATCATTAGGAACAAAAAATTAGGCATGAAAACATTGATTACCCTTTCTCTGATAGTTCTTGTTTGTACTTCAGTATGGTCTCAGGACCGCAAATTGCTATACACTACCTCAGGAGGTGAAGGCATCTTTTCATTTGCTGATGTGTCAGATAATGGCACGAGTGCTTCCGGTGTGATGCGTTGGTCACCTATGTTCAATCTACAAGGATTTGCACATCTTGATCCGATTCCTCAGGCCGGTTTGTTTGCCGGACTCTCTGTGCGCAACATTGGTTTTATCTACGATGAAAGTGAGACAGTTCGTAAGAAATATCGTACCTATACTGCCGGCATTCCTGTGGGTTTGAAGTTGGGAAACCTGGATGGGACCTTCTTTTTTGGAGGATATGAAATAGAGTTTCCGTTCCACTACCGGGAGAAGACATTCGTAGACAACACCAAGGAAAAATTCGGGGAGTGGTTCAGCGATCGAGTGCCGCAATATTATCAGAGCATTTATGCAGGCGTGAACCTGAAGTCAATTAATTTAAAGTTCAAATACTATCTGAACGGGTTCTTCAATCAGGATTTCACTGACGAGCAAGGGTTGATGCCGTACGCCAACCTGGAGGCCAATGTGTTCTATGTAGCGCTCAGTTTTGGTGTATTCAAACAGCGGGAAAAGAAGAAGAAGGAAGAGCCGGCGATTAATGCACCGGCAACTTCGATGTTATGTGGCATTTAAAAATAAAAGTAACTTTTAATTGACTCAAACATCATAAATAAAAATAATAATTTATAAAATATGTATTTCAAAACAATTTGCTTTATCGTAATTAGCCTATTTATTGGCACTGTAGCTTTTAGTCAGAAGCTAAATTGGATACCGTTTGAATGGGTTGGAGACAGTGTGTCTGGAAAATATTTTGATAAACTAGCTTTAACCATTTCAGTTTCAATTGATGGTTTACCACATAAATTCAAAATGCAATTTGATTTAGGTGCCGAAACAACTGTAATTTATGGAAAATCAATTGATAAATACCTTGATAAATATCCTAAGCTTAAAAATAAATTAGACTCCACTACAACTTTTATAATAAATGGCCAAGAAAATCCCATGTTTAATAATGTTGGATTGAGTTTAGGTAATGTCTCATTTGGAAAAAGAGATATTGGCTATTTTAAAGAATATGGAGAACCGATTCCGACAGATTCTATTTCTACAAGCACCCAAAAACTAATTGGTACTATTGCACCTGACTTATTTAAAGATAAGTATTTAATCATTGATTATCCTAACCAAAGAATTTCTGTTGCCAAAAAACTACCAAGAAAATTAGCCAAAGTAGATTTTCAAGTTTGTCAAATCGAAGATGGACGTATTACCATTCCTTTGACAATTAATGGTAAAGTAGAGAACCTAATGTTTGATACAGGTTCAAGTATGTTTTCTCTAATTACATCCGAGGAGAATGCAAATCAAATATCTGCTGATAACATTATTGATTCACTAAGTGTGAATAGCTGGGGAAATAATGTGACTGTTTATGGAAAAAAGATAACTTCTGAAGTTAAATTTGGCAAAACAATTTTACAACCATCCATTGTTTATTATATTAAAGATAAAATGTTTACCGAGTTCTTTAAACAGCAGAATATTTGGGGGATAACTGGGAACGCTTATTTCTTAAACAATATTGTAATTATCGATTATAAAAATAGCCGTTTCGGAATAAAATAAACGCCACATAACAGCACCTACCCAAAAGTGGCGGTTCAGTGGTTAAATCAAGCTTTGTGCT
>CAYUZA010000314.1:0-2645 GCA_964449535.1 uncultured Saprospiraceae bacterium | reverse complement strand
TCTTCTTCTATAAGTGTGTCTGGAAATATTATTATGCTTAGCTCTTTAAAGACGCTGAAAAATCGATGTTTCTGAATTAACTGCTTGTTCCGAGATAAATAGTCTTCAAGACATTCCATGAGTAGATTGGAAACTGAACCCACTTCATAACTTTGAGTTTCAAAAGGTGAAGCAATAAAAATATTAGTACTAAGGATTTTTGTATTAAGGATTGAGCCAAAATAGCCCTTTGCAGCCAACCTGACTCTCGTTTCAGTTTCTTTTATTGCTCTCCAAGTTCTTGGATGACCATGAAAATCAACCTCAGGATAAATAGACCAGAATTTACTCAGAGACTTATACCGAAAATCTGTTCCCCACTGTAAATCAATCATTACAATATTTGGTTCGTTTGCTCCTGGGACTAAAACTCCATAGGAATCTTTAAATGAACCATACTTATCAATAAACGTTGTTATAGGGAAACGAACTTTATCATCATTTTCATTGAGATAATCAATAAATTCAGAAAACTCATTTCTTTTTTCAATTTCATCAATGACAGCTAGAAACTGGTCTAAAAATACGATTTCTCCAGGGAAATCCTTTGGCATTCCAATAGGAAAACCTACAGTTGTAGCCTGAGGCAATATTGTAAATATATATGGAATAAACTTTTTGCCTGGAATTTTTGATTCGTATACAACACTTTGCCTTTTTAGATGAAGTCCCAAGGTAAGAGGTTGCCTATTTAAAAGTTTAAGTGCCTCACCCATTTTAGGTGATAATTCTTTTAATGTTTTTTCAATCTCTTCTGGAGAACTAAATGGTTCAACTACGTAAAACAATATTAGTTAATCTTCGGAAATCAGGTATCCAGAAAAAGTTAACTCATGGGGCTTTCCACCCACTTCTAAAGCGCTTACTATTTGAAAAAAGTCTTCTTTGTAGGACCGTGAGGCAATAAACTCTGAAATTCTTAAAGACAGTGCGCTTTGATAATCAAGTGAACCTTTTTTAATCAAGTTTTTGTATTTTACAAAAACCCTTGACCAATTCTCAATAAAAACACCACTGTACCGCCTTGGAATAAGTGGATAATAGCTATTACCTTGCTTGATAAAAAGGGCTGGTACTAGAGTACCCTCAAAGACATTTTGGCCAAAATCTTCCCAATTTAGTTTACTTAATTTTTCTGAACCTATTTCTATTGAAAACTCCTCTTTAAGAGACGAGTTTTTTATCAACAATGACAAACGTTCAAATTCTCTTTTTCCTTGAATCCAAAATTTTTGTGAAGGAATTTCGATATGCCCGAGTTCAAGGTTGTCATAATAAGATTTTGGAGGTTGGGTATCAATGTTGTTAACAATATCATTCTGAATGGACAAAACCTCAGCTAATTCGTTTGAAGGTGAACGACCCGATAATTTTAGATACTCCTGGTTAAACTCTACAAATAACAGTTCAAAAGCAGTTAAAAAGTCGTAAACATGACTAATTTCAGTACCGTAGAATATTTTGTAGTTCACCCCGTCATGATGGTATTTAACTTCCCCCCAGTCAAAATTTGGAATGTAGTCTTCTAATGAAGGGAATTCGGGAGTCAGTTCGAAAAGTTTAGAACAAAAAGTTTTAAAATCTTTGAAAGTTTTGATATTAGCTTCAGACTTAAACTGATTGGGCTTAATTGTTGCAAATATTGCTGTATGCAATTGATGCTTAACAGTACTACCATTGTTTGGTAACCAAAGACTAGAAACAAATAACGAAGAAGCAATGTCAGTTAAAGAGTAATTTTTATATAGATTAGAGATATCAGTTAAAACTTTATTCCATTTTTCATCAGTAGGCATATAAATTTAAAATGGCAGTAACTGCCCACCTGTCACTTTTAAAGCCTTAGCCAACTTTCGCAAGTTAACTAAAGATGGGTTTCTCAAACCTCTCTCAATCTGACCAATGTAGGTAAAGTGCATACCTGCTCGGTCAGCTAGTTCTTCTTGAGTAAGCTTCCGTTCTTCTCTCAGCTTTCTCAAATTTTTACCAAAGGATACTCGAATGTCAGTCATTAACTTATGATTGACTGACGAATACTTTATATCCAGAGACGATAAGTCTTATTTATGATACACTTGAAGGAGCAAAAACGAAAGGATAAGTATGTTTTTTAGTAAACCAAGCCAAAAAGAAACTCCGTTATACGAAACTAGTTATATGGGTTCTAATGTTAAAGTGTTTTCAAATAGATTAGTTTTTAAATTGATGGGTATTGAACAATCAATTCCTATCGGGCAAATTGCGAGCGTTGAGCTAGGAATGCCAATGCTTTGGCAGGTTGTTATTGAAACTACCGGTGGCAAAAAATATAAAATCCCCACAAGGAAGAAAAAGGAAGTGCAGCAAGCTATTTACGATGCTCAAGCTAACACTGGCTCACAACAAGCTACTAACTCTAGCCTCGCAGATGAACTTGATAAACTAAACAACTTAGTTGAAAAAGGCATTTTAACTAAAGAAGAATTTGAAAAGAAAAAACAGGAGTTACTTTCTTCTTGATTTCTTTATATCAACTGGATAAATAAGTCTTATTTGGTCATAATATGACTAATGCGGACAACACAGTACAACCAAGAGTTACTAGCCGAAATTTGCCAACACATTAG
>CAYUZA010000313.1:0-2667 GCA_964449535.1 uncultured Saprospiraceae bacterium | reverse complement strand
GGTAACTCCCTCGTTATGCAATATGATTAATTTAGACTTCAAATCTGGTGCTAGCAGAGAATTAAGGTTCTCATCTTGCAACCTTAAAATGGTTAATTTTTCCCTTTTATCTACACTATACTTCATGAGAGGCTATAATTTTCAAGTGAAATAACTTAAAGTAAATGAAATGCTTCCAATAACAAACCCAAAGGTACGTTATATAGGTTAAACTTATGGAAAATTTATTTAAACGTAAACTAAAAACTAATAGGTATAAACCCTATTGATTAATCAAATGTTCTAACTGCCAATAAGGCTTGAAATTTATTTTATTCGCATATGGTATGATTTTTTCTATTGACAGAGAATAATTAGTATTTCATATCATAATAATTCTTAATATTGAGTCGATTTTTGCAGTACCAATTCATTTCTATAATATAAATAGATAAAAATCACAACTGAAGTGCTGTCTATGAATAAGAAGTTTTCACCAGAAGTAAAAAAAATAATTTCCTCAAGCCGTGAAGAGGCCCTGAGGTTAGGACATGATTATATAGGTACAGAGCATTTGTTATTGGGTATAATCCAAGATAAATCTCTTTTGGCCTCCAAAGTACTTATGTCCCTGGAAGTTGATCTCGAACAACTACAAACGACGTTACAAAACTCAGTGGCTCAATCAACCAAAGATCGAACGCACTTTAATGTGGGTAGTCTTCCACTGGATAAACACGCTGAAAAAGTTCTTAAAGTAACTTTTCTTGAAGCTAAAGTATTCAAAAATGATGAAATTAGTCCTGAACACCTTGTGCTTTCTATATTGAAGCACACAGATAATATTGCTTGTAAAGTATTGTCTAAATTTCAAATTGATTACAATACCTACAAACATGAATTAGACTATATGCTCGATAATAAATCAGGATTTAATTCACCTTTAGAAGCCTCTGCACCATCTGATTCTGACATTCCAATGGAAGAAGAAGGTGCAGAAAGGTATTCAAGAAGAGGAACCAGCAAATCCAGAACTCCTGTTTTGGATAATTTTGGGAGAGATGTAACCAAATTAGCAGAAGAAGGTAAACTTGACCCTATCATAGGTCGCGAAAATGAAATCGAAAGAGTATCTCAAATATTAAGTCGACGTAAGAAAAATAACCCAATATTGATTGGAGAACCAGGTGTCGGCAAAACAGCCATTGTTGAAGGTCTCGCTCTACGGATTATTAAAAAGAAAGTATCGCGAACATTATTTAATAAAAGAATAGTAATGCTTGACCTAGCAGCATTAGTTGCGGGTACTAAATACCGAGGTCAATTTGAAGAGCGTATTAAAGCGATCATGAATGAATTAGAAAAATCACGTGATGTGATTCTATTTATTGATGAAATACACACTATTGTTGGAGCAGGTGGGGCTACAGGTTCTTTGGACGCTTCCAATATTTTCAAACCCGCACTTGCAAGAGGAGAATTACAGTGTATTGGTGCATCTACCTTAGATGAATATCGCCAATATATTGAGAAAGATGGTGCTTTAGATCGGAGATTTCAAAAAGTACTGGTTGAACCACCTAGTGCAGAAGAAGCCGTGCATATACTAAACAACATCAAACCTAAATATGAAGAATTTCATAATGTAAGCTATTCTGATGATGCCGTAAATGCTGCTGTTAAACTTTCCGACCGATATATTTCAGATAGATTTCTTCCGGATAAAGCCATTGATGTATTAGATGAAGTTGGTGCAAGAGTACATCTTAAAAACATACATGTTCCTAAACACATTGAGGAACTGGAAAAAAAGATCGAGGAGCTGAAGGAATTAAAAAATTCAGCCGTTAAAAACCAACAATATGAGAGAGCAGCGGATTTACGGGATGATGAAACTAAACTGTCCCGACAATTGGAGGACGAAAAAGTTTTATGGGAAGAGCAATCAAAAACTCAAAGATACCCAGTTACTGAAGAAGATATAGCGGAAGTAGTATCTATGATGACAGGTATACCAGTTAAAAGAGTAGCGCAATCAGAGAATAGGAAACTGGTGACCATGAAAGATGATATGAAAAATGCGATTATAGGTCAAGATGAAGCTATTGAAAAGATAACAAAAGCCATACAACGTAATCGTATTGGACTGAAAGACCCTAAAAAACCCATTGGAACTTTCATATTTTTGGGACCAACAGGTGTAGGTAAAACAGAATTGGCAAAAGCCTTAGCAAAGTATATTTTTGATTCTGAAGATGCGTTGATTAGAGTGGACATGAGTGAATACATGGAAAAGTTTTCTCTCAGTCGATTAATTGGTGCACCTCCAGGATATGTTGGATATGAAGAAGGAGGTCAACTCACTGAAAAAGTGAGAAGAAAACCATATTCAGTAGTACTTTTGGATGAAATAGAAAAAGCGCATCCTGACATTTATAATATTTTATTGCAAGTTTTGGATGACGGGCAATTGACAGACGGCCTTGGCCGAAAAGTGGATTTTAAAAATTGCCTTATTATCATGACTTCAAATATTGGGGTGAGACAACTCAAGGATTTTGGTTCGGGTGTTGGATTTGCAACTAAGGCTCGTGAGGATGCCTCAGATGAATTATCAAAATCCGTAATTCAGAACGCTTTGAAAAGAACATTCAGCCCAGAATTTCTAAATCGCATAGATGATGTAGT
>CAYUZA010000312.1:0-2684 GCA_964449535.1 uncultured Saprospiraceae bacterium | reverse complement strand
ATAGGTGTTTCAAACTTAAGTCTTCCGTATTTACCTTGATGAATTTCTACTAAACTGTCAATTAATTAGTCCAAATCCTCATAAGCACCGCCCAAAGCTTTATGAGCTGCATAGGAAAGTGTTTGCCAGTGAAGGATTCTTAGCTGGTTCTGAATTTTAATGAGATTGACAATTACCTTGTCCACGGCTCAATTAAGCACTAGGTGCTGTTGGCAAAGTAGCCGTTTTTTGCTGACCCCCGACTCCATTTTGAGGATGTGTTACACCCTGCATAATAGTTGATAAGATATCTTTAATTTGTTTTGGATCGTTAATTTTAGCCAATTGATCAGCAATTTTTTCAACTTCTTGTTGCTGTGTTGGATTTAAAGCAGGTTTTTGTTGTTGCGGCGCAGGCTGTACAGGTGTTGTGGGATTAGGTTGTTGCTGTCCCATAGTAGGAAGAGCTTCTTCTATTTTCTTTAAAACGGCATCAAATTTACTCATATGTATTATTTATTTATTCAGGAACAATTAATTTCTCGGCCTATTTGGCGAAGGCCTTAAAATTCTTTTAATTTACTTAATCGTACTTTCAGGAAGATCAACTGTGCCCAATGAAAAAGTTTTAGTTTTTTTATTTTTCTTTTGAAAGTTGTAAAGAGCATTCTTATTCAAGAACTTTTCAAGCTTTGAACCTATTAAGCGATTATTTGATAAAGCCCTAACAAGAGCCATTTCAGTATCTGGTGAATCAAAAGAGCGAACTTTAACCCAAGGCACTGGAAGAACCTTAAGAACCTTTTCAAAGTGTTTGTCCGTGAAGCCTACGTTTTTAGGTAAAGGGTATACAACGAGGGCTTTAGGATACTTTGAATCACATTTTTGGTATCCGTAACAGAGCTTTTCTAAACAATAATGATAAAAAAATTTTTGAATGTCTTTAGATTTAAACGTATAAGGGATTTTATATTTTTTACAGAATGAGTAAGACTCTTTAAGGGCATCAATAAAGTATGGATAGTAATCAATACCGCAAACCCTTGACTTAGGATATTCTTGAAAACGCATTATTATAATAATGCCTGAACCTGCTCTAGACTCAAGCCTTCTTTTAAAGCTTCATCAGCCGTTTTAAAAAGCTCAGAAATTATATCATTTATTTTTAATTCGTATTCTAAGACTTTTTTATGATTTTCTTTATTGTAATCGAGTTTTGATGCAGATTCTAAAATTGCGGTTTGATTAATAAGATCTAATTTTGATCCAAGATACTTTTTAACTTTAATAATTGTTTTTGTTTCTGGGGAATAAGCCGCTTGTTCTTGTTCTGTAACCGGTTCTTTAATTTTATCTCCGTTAGCATTAATAATACCGAGCTTATATGCTTCAAATTCTTTAAAATCTTTATTCAAAGCAGATAATAAAAATCTATTCTTTAAACTTTCTTTTATCATAATATTATACTCAACACCGTGAACGTGTTCTTTACCGTTAGGGTTCAACCGGCAACCTAGTCCATAGGCTGTTGAACCGCACCATGAGCATTTTGTCGAATCATCCGGATGAAAATGATGCCCTTTTGGACCATATCGACAGCCTCTACCATATGATGTAGAGCCACAAAATACACATCTACTTACTTTTGACATATAGTTATTTAAGGAGACTCTTAGGCGGAGTCCCTATCCGAACGTTAATAATTCCGTTGTAATAGTCATCTCTACGTAAAACATCTCTTGCTATTTGTTCTTTAATTTCTTCATACCCTAATTCCCACTTAGAACCACAAATTTTAATAATTCGAAATTCAAAGTTCTCTTTACCATACTTTTGTATATCCTCGTTTAGTTCTTTTGAAGAAGAAGTATAAGTTTTCCAATCTGATTCTTTGTGATCAATTCTGTTTCGGGATTTACCTTTAAGTGGTTTACGTTTCACTCTTCGGGAACACTGCTTTTTACCGATATATTTTTTGCCGTTAACAGTGTTGGTTATTTCGTAAATAAAACCAAACATGTTTTCGTGCACATAAACATCTTCGTTAAGTAGCCAATGGCCTGTATCCATTATTTCTTTTTGCGCTTTTTCTTACGCTTCTTTCTGCGCTTAATTAAGCCTTTACGTGTCATAACACCACCGTAAACCGAATAAGGTATTCTTGTATCACCAGGAGCATAAAAATCGCCTGAAAACTGAGACGTACCACCTGCAGGTGCACCTAATGCATCTCCAGCTACGTTTTCTTCATTTAAAACCTGTAATATTAAATTTTGTAAATTTATCATTTGTTTACCTTTACACATTTATTTACTCTAGTTCCGTCTTTGAGTTTAGTACCTGCTTTGCGATAACCCTTCCAGCATTTTGGATCTAGTCTACGCTTTTCCTTCTTTTCTAAAACTATGTCTACTAGCTCATTAAAGTTCATATCTATTATTTAAGTTGTTTCCTCTTTAAAAGAGACTATTATATTGGGTACTAATTATGGAAGAACAGGATCAATCCCCTATATCGTTAATTGAAAAGTATAACGATGAGATTAAAAAATACGTAACCGTTGACGAATTTAACATGAAGCAAGTTCAAATGGACTTGCCAGCTACCCGACACTATTGGGTAGGTCGCTTAATGTTTCATAAACAAGAAATTTTAAAACTTAAAAAACTCAGAAAAGAAGCTCAGAAAAAAATTGCTGATAAACT
>CAYUZA010000311.1:0-2687 GCA_964449535.1 uncultured Saprospiraceae bacterium | reverse complement strand
CTTTAATCCCACACCAATCATTTCTCTAAATTTTTGGTATTCAATTTCTTTGTCTCGGCTTGATTTTTCTTTGCTCTGCCCAAGGATATTTACAAGTTCCGTAAACAGTTCATCTGAAACGGATTCACCAAAGCCCAGGCGTTTGAAACCTTCATACGTAACCATGGTAATGGATCGTTCGGCAACAGGGGCATTCAAGTTGATTTTATCAATGATGTCCGTTCCCAGGTTGTACCAGTCATTCACGGTAATGCCTGTATGAGACAATACACCCGACACAAATTCTCCCGTTTTTTTATCGGTGTAACCGATGATTTCGTTCATCCACTTTTTGTAAGTAGGCTTAGGAACCACTACTATGGGACGTTTACATTTGCCTGAATACAGGTTGTGAGCTAGGTTTACAATGGCGGTCATGGTTTTACCGACACCCACGTCAAAAGCATTGATACCTGATCCCATGGCTTCCATAAAGGCAACACCTTCGCGCTGAATATCGGTGATTTGCAAAATACCTGACTTAAATCGAGCCGAACACTCAAAGCCAATTGGAACCTTGGAGTAATTGATATCGGATTGTCCGTTATACAATCGGTTCCAGGCATAATTCAGCTTGTGTTGGTCGTCAAAGGCCAAAACTTCATGTAGGAACTTTGAGAATAGCTTTTCACCCTCGATTCTGGCATTTGCCCTAAGCTCTGCTTTTTCTTCCTTAGATAGTTTATCGTCTCGAAGGGAACGGTTCGCCAGGTAATAATCAGCGATGTCAATGGCCGATGATTTTTCAAAATCAGTATCATTATTTAAGGTGAACAACCACTTAATGAAAACATGTTGCAGCGTGTATTTTGTTTCACCGTCAAAACGGATACTGATTTTCTCACGGTCTTTTTTGCGTTCAATCTTACCGTTCACCTTTTTGAGTTCTTCCGCATTTTCTAAATCCATGTATTCTTCACGAACACTGGTTACATAGAATAATAGAGGATCAACGGCAAAATCTGAAATCGCGGTTATAATTGGGCGTTCTTTTTCATCGGCATTTTCAACGGTAAGTAATTCTGGTTTTGCTTTTTCAACTACCTGTTTGTGATTTTGCCAAATCTCTGTCCCGAAATGTTTTTCGATATCCTCTTTGTCATTTTCAAGTTGAGTAAGTCTGTCGTACATATTACCATAGGTATATGTTGGAAACGGCAATAACTCACCTGCATGGTAAAACAGTGCGCCAGCACGAACCAAATCAAAGAGCTGCTCTTCTAGTGCTTTTCCTGTTCCTTTAAGGTAATAGGTTTCCCAACCGTTCATTGGAACGCCAGTTTTTCGTTTGTACCAAACCCACGCTTTGATTTCAGGCTCAGTAATGCCCTTGTTGTATTTTGCGACTACATCCGAAAAAGGAATCTTTTTCCCTTCGGTATCGCCCAATCCTTGAAGTTCGGTAGCTTGTTTTAAGATGCGCTCCACTACTTGAGAATTTCCTCTAATCTTGGTCGATGTATAGGGATTCAAAGTCCCCAAAGAATGAATGTTTGATATGCCTGATAAATAGCTCATAGTCTTTTTAATTGTAGTTCGTATTCTAGTGCCAATGCTTCAATTTCTAAATCCGAAACATCTGTGTTAGCCAAAGGATTCGACTGCATAAATCGTAAAGCATGGGCATTAGCATCTTCGATGTATCGGTAATTAATGTTCTCCAGTAAGAAGTCTCCATTTTGTATTTGAAAATTATAATCCACCCCATGAGAGAAGATTTGTATTTTGTATGTTCCAAGGCGGTAATCCACTGAAAAATCCTCATTGCCAGGTTCAAAGTAATCGATGTACCAGTCACCTGGCAGCTCCAAGATCAGCTGAAAATCGCCCAATGCGTGGTTGATTGTATTGGTGATCCAAGTTTCATTTCCTTTGATAGATAGCGGAAACTCTCTGCTTGTTGTTACAAGCTCTTCACCACACACTTTTTCAGGATATAAATTAAACCAGGTATTAAATGTGCATAGCTCTGTGAGGCTCAATGGTTCATTGGAATAATCTTTTTGTTTGGCGTAAACCTCCACCAAGCTCTTCTCATCTCTATCCTTTGGAAATACACCATTACGTAGCAATGCCACATGAAAATCCTTTGCATCGGATTTCGATAGCACGTCCCGAATCATGTCTATTCGAGCTCTGAGATATGTAGGGCTTGTAATGTCCACTAGATCATTTCCATTTCAGATTCAAGCAAAGGAATTACGGCCGCAGGAACCATTTGTTCGTGTAGCACTTTACGAATCACCATCTCTTCTGCCTGCTCATATCCCTGAGGTGATTGCATCATGGCAAATAAATTAGGCGCATTGGCATTTGTTACTTTTTTGAGCTGCTTTAGAATTTCTTCGCGCAATTTTTGCTCCATCGGATTCACTTTTGATTGATCACCAGAAAGCGAACTCTCACTTCTTTCCGCAAACGAGTAATAACCATTTTTAGTCACTATAATGTGGTCAACCAAATGCACATCAAAGAGTTTCAATGATTGTTTTAGCCTTCGAGTAAGCTGCCTATCAGCCTCAGATGGTTGCAGGTTTCCACTTGGATGATTGTGTGAAATAATCACGGACTTGGCCAAGGTTTTTAAAGCCACCGCTACCACAATTTCTGTATCCACCATGGTGGCATTGATTGTACCTGTTGAATGA
>CAYUZA010000310.1:0-2733 GCA_964449535.1 uncultured Saprospiraceae bacterium | reverse complement strand
TGATATCAGTGCATTGGCATTGGATGTAGCTCAAAAGAATGCTTGTTTAAACAACTGCAGCCTTGAGTTGGTGCAGGCTGATATATTGCAAAAAGACAGCTGGGATCTATTGCCCAATGAGATATCGTTGATTGTTAGTAATCCTCCTTATATCCCAAAAAAAGAAGCGCAGCTTATGGATGCTCAAGTAATTGATTATGAGCCATCTATAGCATTATTTACAGAAGACGATGACGGACAGCAATTTTATAAGACAATAGCCGAATTTGCATTGATCAAAGGAACTCGCGAAGCCCAGTTATTTTTTGAGCTAAATGAATATGGTAGCGCTAAGACAAAAAGTTTCCTGGAAGATTATGGTTATAAAGTGAACATTTACAAGGATATGCAGGGCAAAGATCGAATGCTTCAAGCATACAGACTCAACTAGCCTCCTACAAGTTTCACATTTACAAACCCCTGATCCTTAAACCATGCGATAACTTTTTCGCGGTGATTACCTTGTAGCATTATCTCGTTGTTTTTGCAGGATCCGCCAACTCCGCATACTTGTTTAAGTGTTCGTTGTATTTTCTCGAGCTGGTCTATTTCGCCTTCCCATCCTTTAATTATCGTGGCTTCTTTATTGCCCTTTAATCTTAATAAGTGGATTCTCAAGGGAGTTTTCTTGTCCCATGTTGATACATCCTTGGATTCATCTTCAAAATCTGGACTTTCTGGATTCTGTGGGATATCTGATAATCCAAAAACGGAACGCAAAGCGTCAAGTGAATTAAAATTCTGGCTATTTTTCATTGTTCAATCACTAATCTTTTTGAATATTGCATATACGCCGTTGTCAATTTAATTACAAAACACAAAAATACAATATGCCAAGATTTATAACTGAAGAAAAACCATTGCGTCTTTTTTTAATATTAGGTGGATTTTTTGTGGCCAATGCTATTGTTGCAGAATTTATCGGCGTAAAAATATTTTCATTAGAGCAGACTTTCGGACTTAATCCATTACAAATACCATTATTCGAGGGGCAACTTTTTTCTTTAAATTTATCTGCTGGGGTTCTGTTATGGCCTGTTGTATTCATTCTGACAGACATAATCAATGAATATTATGGGAAAAAGGGAGTAAAATTGCTCTCATACATGGCAGCCGGTCTAATTACCTATGCATTTATTATGGTAGGTATGGCCATTTGGTTAACTCCTGCAGATTTTTGGGTGACTTCTCATATTGATCCTGAACTTTCTGCGGAGGCACAATCTGCTTTGCGCAATAAAGTTGGCAACTATGACTTTGCATTCTCCTTAGTTTTCAGACAGGGTTTGTGGATTATTATTGGCTCTTTGGTTGCATTTTTGGTTGGGCAATTTCTGGATGTATGGGTGTTTCATTACATTAAAAAAATAACGGGTGAACATAAGATTTGGCTCAGAGCGACTGGTTCAACCTTGATTTCACAGTTTATTGATAGTTTTGTGGTGCTTTTTATTGCCTTTTACATAGGTGCTGATTGGAGCTTGGGATTAATTTTGTCAGTTGGATTGGTCAATTATATGTATAAATTTTGTGTAGCTATTTTGATGACACCTTTAATCTATCTATCTCACCATCTGATTGAAAATTACCTTGGTAAAGAAGAGGCTAAAGTAATGAAACAAAAAGCACAGGAAGAATCAACTTTTCTTATTTAAAATGAATCTGCAATGTTATCTACTCAAACCACTTCACATTTGCTGATGATTAGGCCCTTTTCGTTTGGCTATAATGCAGAAACAGCTTCCAGTAATGCATTTCAAACGCTAGGTCAAGATTTAACACCTGATGAAATACGAGAAAAGGCAAGGGATGAATTTGATGTAATGGTGAATTTGCTTCGTGGAAAGTTTATACATGTCCATGTCATCGAAGATACACCGCAGCCCATTAAACCTGATGCTATTTTTCCCAACAATTGGATATCATTTCACGAAAGTGGTTCTGTGATAACTTACCCGATGGAAGCTCGGGTAAGAAGACTGGAACGTAGAGATGATATATTATACAAATTAGCAGAAGCTTTTGAATTAAAAAAGCGATACTACCTTGAATTTTATGAGAAAGAAAACATCTATTTAGAGGGCACTGGAAGTATGATTTTTGATAGGGTTCATCGTCGTTTGTATGCTTGTTTTAGTAGTCGAACAAATGAAAAATTAATTGAACAATTCCAACACATTACGGGATATGATGCCTGTACTTTTAGAGCTTTGGACAAGCGAGGTAAGCTTATATATCACACAAATGTAATGATGTCTATAGGGTACAAATTTTGTGCTATTTGTTTGGATAGTATTCAAAATATTGACGAAAGAAATAAGGTTAAAAACACACTTCAAAGTAGTCAAAAAGAGATTATTGAACTCACCCTCGATCAGATAGAAGCATTTGCAGGCAATATGCTACAAGTACGCAACGATGAAAATCAAACTTTTATAGTGATGTCTGAACAAGCGTATAACGCGTTGAGGGCTGATCAAATTGATCAGTTAAGGAATCATGGTGAAATCATTGCTGCCCCATTGTACACCATCGAAAGGTATGGAGGAGGAAGTGCGAGATGTATGATGGCAGAAATATTTTTACCGCGACGACCTATTTAGTTTAGAATAGGTTTAGGAAATCGAAATCATAAATAATCTACACAAAATGATTAGAACATTATTGCTAGGAGTTGGCTGCAGTATTTTTACT
>CAYUZA010000309.1:0-2734 GCA_964449535.1 uncultured Saprospiraceae bacterium | reverse complement strand
AAATAAAAGTACAGAATTGATCCCTGTCACCAAACCCTTCCTGCCGCCCAAAGAAGAAGTGTACCAACTGTTGGATGGTGTATGGAAGCGCAACTGGCTTACCAATAATGGTCCGTTGGTGAATGAATTGGAATTGAAGCTAAAAGAACACCTTCAGGTACCTCACCTGTTATATGTCAATAATGGCACTATTGCTATACAAATAGCTATTAAAGCGCTGGGACTGACCGATGAAATCATCACCACTCCATTTAGCTATGTAGCCACTACCAGTAGTGTGTTATGGGAAGGCTGTACACCGGTTTTTGTGGATATAGACCCAGTGACGTTGAACCTGGATCCCAACAAGATAGAAGAAGCCATTACACGCCGCACCTCGGCCATTTTAGCTACGCATGTATATGGCATTCCCTGTGATGTAGAAGCCATTGCGGAAATAGCGAAACGACATAAACTAAAAGTAATCTATGATGCAGCCCATGCATTTGGCACTTCATATAAGGGCAAGAGCTTGTACCAGTATGGCGATGTGGCCACTACCAGTTTCCATGCTACCAAGTTGTACCACACGGTAGAAGGGGGAGCGGTGTTTACACAAGACCCTGCCATACTGAAACGCATGGCCTATATGCGAAATTTCGGGCACGATGGACCAGACCGCTTCAATGGGGTAGGTATCAATGGTAAGAACAGTGAGTTCCACGCAGCCATGGGGCTGGTTAACCTACGTTATGTGAATAGTATACTGCAGCGCAGAAGGCAACAACACCAGTGGTATGACCATGCACTTCGTAACCTGGAACACAGGAAAGTACAATGGACTGGTGCTACCGCCCAATGGAATCATGCCTATTACGCCATCTTGTTGCCAAATGAAGATAGGCTGCTCCGAATGGTACAGGAATTGGAAAAGAACTGGATTTACCCACGCAGGTATTTCTACCCACTGCTCTCCTCCGTGGATTATAGTGCACAAGCAGTAGACTTGCCTGTAGCCCAGGATACGGCTTCCCGCGTGTTATGCCTGCCCGTGCATCATCAACTTGAGCAGCAGGAGATTGACTTTATTGCAAGGACTTTACTAAGAGTGCAGAATAATGAGTGAAAACAGGTTGGCAATAATGCAACCCTACTTTTTTCCTTATATAGGGTATTGGCAACTCGTTGCAATATGCAAGACTTTTGTTGTTTATGACAATGTTCAATATTCAAAAGGAGGATGGTATAATAGGAATAAGTTTATTGTAAATGGGGATGAAAAATTATTTACAATTCCCATCAAGAAGGCTAGTGATTATTTACAAATAAAAGATAGGCGACTATCAGATACAGCAGGAGATGAGATTGATAAAATATTGAGACAAATTAAAAATAGTTATTCTCGAGCACCATTTTATACCATGATATATCCAATAATTAAGGAGATATTTTTAAACCAAGAGATAGGACTCTTTGAATACGTATTCAATTCTATTAAAACAATAACTGAATTGCTTGGATTAAAAACGGAATTTGTTGTGGTTTCACAAATTCCTATTGACCATTCGCTTAAGAAAGAGGAAAAGATTTATGCTATATGTAAGGAGTTGGGATATAATAATTATGTTAATCCCATAGGAGGAGTTAGTTTATATTCAAAAGAGGATTTTCGAAAACATGGTATTAATCTTCATTTTCTAAAGCCATGCCTAAAAGAATATAAACAGTTCAATGATTTATTCATACCTGGTTTGTCAATTATTGATGTACTGATGTTCAACGATCGTTCCTCAATAATTGAAATGTTAAAATCCTATGAGCTCATCTAAGGCAATAGGTGGTTATTTTGGACTAGAGTTATCGGCTAGTTCTAAAGCTTATTTCAATGATGGATTACTCGTTAATTCTGGTAGAAATGCATTCAAGTTAATATTGATGGCTAAATCACCAGGGAAAGTATATATGCCATATTATACTTGTAGTGCTGTAATACAAGTTATAAAAGAACTATCAATCTCTTTTGAGTTTTATTCGCTTGATAAAAATTTAATTCCAATTTTAGAATCTCGATTTTCGGAGAATGATTATTTAATTTACAACAACTATTTCGGTATTGCATCCTCCCAAGTTGCCCAAGTTGAAATAAATTATAAAAGATGCATAGTAGATAATTCACAAGCTTATTTTGAGGTAAGTAATTCCTTCTCAAGGCTTTCATTCAAGTCTCCAAGAAAATTCTTTGGTGTTCCTGATGGAGGAGTAGCTTATAGTGATACAGACTTGGGAGACCTTTTTATGGATGAAGATATCTCAATTGATAACTCAATTCATTTAGTCAAAAGACTTGATTTATCGCCAGAGGACGGCTATATGGATTTTATTCAATCAGAAACAAGAATCTCAGAAAAGCCTCTACGAAAGATGAGTAAGTTAACGGAGGCATTAATGAATGGGATAGATTACGCTTTAGTAAAAGAAAAGAGAGAAACAAACTTTAAGTACCTACATGAGAACATAGGGCCGTATAATGAACTATCATATTTAATTCCACAGATTCTCAATGGGCCAATGGTTTATCCATTTTTGATTAAAAAAGGACAGGAACTGCGCAGGCATTTGATTCGGAATCGAATATTTGTGGCTCAGTATTGGCCAAATGTATTGGAATGGTTAGGTGATAAAGAAGGAACTTGGGAAGAGAGACTAGTAAATGATTTATTGCCATTACCCATTGATCAGCGATATGGAATAGATG
>CAYUZA010000308.1:0-2738 GCA_964449535.1 uncultured Saprospiraceae bacterium | reverse complement strand
AAATATCCCATATATAACGATTTCCCAGTCAGTTAATGAATATAAGTGGCTTCCTTATCATGAAGTTTTAGAAGCACGTGAATGTTTCGTCCACGCAATCATTAACCTATTTGTGTCTAATGCGAATGTTGCAATCACGCAAAGGCAACTTGGAATCAAGTTGAAGAATACAAGAATTGTGAGGAATCCTTTTGACGTGCCATATGATAATCAATTACCTTACCCTAAAAATGGAGTACTAAAGTTGGCTTGTGTGGCACGTTATGAAGTAGCATCAAAAGGACAAGATATTCTATTGGATGTGCTTAGTGATCCTAAATGGAAACTTAGGAACATTCAGGTTAATCTGTATGGTGCCGGTAGTGATGAGGCATTATTGAAGGATATAATAAAAATGTACAATATAGAAGATATAGTATTTGTCAAAGGGTTTGAAAATCCAATTGAAATCTGGAAGGAGAATCATGCTTTGGTTCTAACTTCTCGTTATGAAGGACTGCCATTGGCCGTTGTTGAAGCGATGTTGTGCGGTAGGGTCCCAGTTGTAACCAATGTAAGTGGTAATTCTGAATTATTGGTTGATGGAAAGACCGGGATTGTGGCTAAGGGAGCCAATAAAGAAGAGATAGACAAGGCACTTGAAGTAGTCTGGAATTACAGAGATTCATTAGAACAAATGGGACAATTAGCAAAACATTCTATCAAACAACAGGTATCTTCTGATCCGGTTGTTGCTTTAGTTGAAATAATACAGGATGCATGTTTCAAGTAAAATAATTGTAGTCGTAACTGACAATTTACCACCCGTTTATGGTGGGGCTGATATAGCAGCTTGGAAATACGCAAAATTATTAGAAGCTAGAGGGATTGATGGAATTATTGTAGGGAGCAACAACCCCAAAGTTGCTTTTAATGAGTATAAATTCAATAGATATAAGGGAATAGGGTATTATAAAAATAATAAAATAAGCGGAAGAGTTAAAATAATATACGATTGGCTCACTTTTGTGTCATGCTATATTTCGGTATTTTACTTTTTTCTAGTAAATTTTACTAAAATAAAGGTTGTGCATTCCTTTAATACGTCTGCAGTAATTAATACATGTTTTATTAAAATATCAAAAACATTTAATATTCCTACAATAACTGAAACTTCATTGATGGGCTCAGATGATCCCCATACGATATATAAATCTGGCTCATTTAAGAAAAAGTTAACTGCCAGTTATATATCTAGGCAATTTGCAAAAAGTGCTACTCTTTACATCAGTAAGTCTGGATTTATTTCTAATTCCTTCAAGGAATCACCTTTATGCAATAAATATGTTGAGGTACCATATATGGTAGATACTAACGTCTATGTGCCGCTGTCGCATGAATCTAAGCAAAAATTGCGCAGGAAATTGAATTTGCCAGTAGACAAGATAATAATATTATATGTAGGCGGGATAAATCCACGAAAAGGCGTACATATCCTCATAGATTCTTTTAAAAGATTGTTAGAAGAAAGCAAAGGCATCTATTTGCTTTTGGTTGGACCGACAGAGAAATATGATGCAAGTTATGTTTCAAAGGTTTCCAGCAACATTAAAGAAATAGGTACAGGGAATGCCATGCTGGTTGGTGGCATTAGTAGTAATGTTTATGAATGGATGCAGGCATCGGATATTTATTGTTTACCATCGTTTAAAGAGGGATTTCCAATTTCAATTGTTGAAGCGTTATCGAGCGGATTACTAGTCGTTGCATCAGATATTCCAGAGATTAAAGGTGTTCAGATAATACATGGGTCGAATGGTTTCTTGTTTACATGTGGAGATACTGGCTCATTGTATAATGTATTGAAGGAGTGTTTATCATATAATCAGGCAACAATTAGGGATAGTGCTAGAACAATCGCAGTAAAAAAATATCATACCGATGTGGTTGTCAGTTCATATTTGAAACTTTATAATCAAATAGTATTGCATTGAAAATCCTCATTCTCGGAGTAGGTAATCCAGTACCTGCGTTTATTCTTCGTAGAATAAAAGCTATGGATGCCAATGGATTGTCCTTGTTGGTGGTTGGGAATGCCTCTAATAATGAACAATTGGTACTCAATAACGGAACCTATGTAGTTGTTCCTGAACTGAAACTTAAAGACGTCTTTATTTGGATAAATTTGTTTTTCAGTGCCTGCCTACATCCATTCCGTTTCTTTGCTTTATGGAAGTGTTTGAAAGGGCTGGGGATGATTTCTGGTTTTTATCAGGCACTTAGGAATTGGTCTTTTGTGCGATACAAGGAAGTAGATCTCATTCATTTACAGTGGTTGTCTATGGGTGCAAATTATAAATGGCTGCGACAGTTTTATAAAGCCCCTGTTATAGCGAGTGCCAGAGGAAGTCAGGTAACGGTGTATCCTGAAACAAGACCGGGCTATAGAGATCAGATCATTAAGGCCATCCATGAGGTGGATGCCATTCATTGTGTATCTCAATCCATTCAACAAAGGTGCATAGATCTGGGTGCACCAGCTGAAAAAACCTTTGTCAATTACAATGGGATTGATACCGAGCTCTTTCAACCGAGTAGAAAAGAGTGGTGGCAGGATAGAATGGACCAAACGTTCAGGCTAATTACAGTAGGTTCGCTTATGTGGCGAAAAGGAATCCATTACCAATTACTGGTGTTGAAAACACTGTTGGAGCAAAACTATCCTGTGCATTTACATATCGTGGGCGACGGACCTGAAA
>CAYUZA010000307.1:0-2748 GCA_964449535.1 uncultured Saprospiraceae bacterium | reverse complement strand
CTATGTGTTTATCAGAGGAACAAATTTATCTCATTCGGCACCACCAATCCTACATACCTGTGGGTCCTTTTATGCACTTTTTTTGCGTTCGGATGTGGTGAAAATGTGGAAAAGATTTCAGAGCATCAGGTTTTTCGCTATAATGAGGATGTTTCCGTTAATACCTTAGATCCTGTTTACATAAAATCGCAATCGGAAATTTGGATTGGGTCGCAAATTTACGAGGGTTTAGTAAGCTTAGATAGCAGTTTGAAGCCCATTCCCCAATTAGCCAAATACTGGAAAATAGAGGATTCTGGCCATGTGTATAAGTTTATCATTCGCAAGGGAATACCATTTATTCAAACCGATATTTCTAAAAATGGAGATCCAATAATTCAGAAAAATTTGTTGCGAATTCAGGATATTGCGTATAGCTTTTATCGTTTACTCGATCCCAAAACCGCTTCGCCTGGAGCTTGGATTTTCAACGATAAAATGGCTATTCCTGAAGCGTTGAAATCATCCAGAAATTCGAACTATTCCGAACTGTATTACGACACCTTAAATCCTATATTCATCGTCAATGATTCTACCATAGGGCTGCGATTGCTTCGGCCGTTTCCCGCATTTTTATCGCTTTTAGCCACCAATTTCGCCTGGATAGTTCCCGAATCAGCGAATACACTTAGTCAACACGCCGTGGGAACAGGCCCGTTTTTTCTCCGACGTTGGGAGGGGGAAGTAAAAATGGTTTTGTTAAAAAATCCGCATTATTATGAATTCGAAAACCAACAACGATTACCGTTTTTAGAAGCGGTAAATATCCACTTTGTTAAAAGTAAACAAACCGCATTTATGCAGTTTATGGCAAACCAATACGATTTTTTCAATGGGGTAGACGCCTCCTTTATCGATGAACTCTTAACCCAAGACGCAGAACTAAATCCTAAATATCAATCCAAAATAAACGCGCTTATTAGCGATTTCTTGAATACAGAGTACATCGGGTTTTACTTGGGAGATTCGTTGAACGGGAAATTAAATCCGTATAAAGACAAAAATTTGCGCAAAGCATTACAGTCGAGTATCGATAAAAAGGCGTTAATCAAATACCAGCGCAATGGATTAGGGCGGCCTGGCGATCGGGGCTTTGTTCCTCCGGTGCTTTGGTCGACATCCACTGTTAAAGAAGTCCCTCCATCGTCGGATATGCCCAATCCTGATTTTAACAAGGCCCGAAAGTATTGGAAACAATCTGATTTCAAGTCCAATCCCAACCGTTATGCCCCCTTGGTTTTAACCACCACCGCCGATTACTTAGATATGGCAGTATTTCTTCAGAACGCATGGAAACAAATTGGAATTACGGTAGCCATCGATATACAAACCGGTGGCATGCTTCGACAGTTACGTAATTCCGGGAAGTTGGGAATGTTTCGTGGCTCTTGGATTGCCGATTATCCGGATCCAGAAAATTATTTAGCCTGTTTTTACGGGCCTTATAAAGCACCCAACGGTCCGAATTATACCCATTTTATGGATATGAAATTCGATCGCTTATTCGAATCACTCGCATTCGCAGATATTGGAAGTACGGACGGCATCCAACAAAGAGAAAATTGGGCCATTCAGGCAAATGCCATTACGGAAGAAGAGGCTCCGATTATCGTTTTATATTACGATAAGAGCGTCAGGTTGTCTCAAAAGTGCGTTAAAGGATTGAAAAATGATCCAATCAATCGATTGGACTTGAAGCGGGTGCGAAAAGTTAAAAACTAGCTTTGAAGAAGGCCGAAAGCGCTTCGTTTTCTGCATAACCGCTTTCTAAGTTTTGTTTACTACCAATCCAACCAACTTGTCCTTGGTAAATAAAAACAATCTTATGGCCAATATCGGCAACGGTTTTCATATCGTGAGAATTGATCACCGTGGTGATTTTTAAATCCTCGGTAAGTTGGGCCAATAAATCATCGATCACCCTACTGGTTAAAGGGTCAAGTCCAGAATTTGGTTCATCGCAAAATAAATATCGAATGGGTAAAGCTATAGCACGAGCAATTCCAACGCGTTTTTTCATCCCTCCAGATATTTCTGAAGGAAATTTATGGTTGCAATTCACCAGATTTACCTTAGATAGGCACTCGTTAACTCGGTCTAATCGATCACTCGGACTTAAATCTGAAAACATTCTTAAGGGAAATGCAACATTCTCCTCTACGGTAAGTGAGTCGAATAAGGCATTATTTTGGAATAACATGCCAATTTCTCTGCGTAAATCCTGTCTTACTCTATAATCCATTTCTCCTAATACGCGACCATCGTAAATGATATTACCAGCGTTTGGTTCTAATAACCCTACCAAACATTTGAGAAGCACACTTTTTCCACTACCACTGGCACCAATAACAAGGTTGGGTTTTCCGGGTTCAAAGCGCACGTTGATATCATGGAGTACCTTTTTATCAGAAAATGATTTATGTAATCCTTGTACTTCAATCATAATCCTAAGAAAATTTGCGCAATTACCAGATCAAAAAACAAAATAGCGATACAAATTTTGGTTACGGCCTTGGTGCCTGCTTCGCCTACTTCTAAAGCACCGCCTTCGGTGTAATACCCTTGAAAAGAGCTTAGACTGGTTATTAAAAAAGCAAAAATAAATCCTTTAATCAGCATGATTTTCACATACTCACGATGGAAAACCATTCGAGCACCTTCTACCAAATCATCGAACGTTAGGGCCGTGGTGAATTTAGTAGCTAAAAC
>CAYUZA010000306.1:2151-2750 GCA_964449535.1 uncultured Saprospiraceae bacterium | reverse complement strand
ATTTTAATTGTCCGAAGAACGTCGTTAATAAGCCAAGAAGGATAAAAACAGTCAGGATTGGGATACTGATTATTTTGAGTCTCGAGTTTGTGACAAAGGAAAAGTAGATTACAACGGTCAGCACAAACAGGAGGTTAATAATTGGAATAGAATACAGGCCTTTAAGTCGTAGGTTGTTGAAATAGAATAAATTAACCAATGAAAAAACAAGGGTTGAAGCGGCAGTCAATGTTGATATTTTGAACTCGAAGGTTTGATTTTTCCTTTTCCTAATCTGAGGAATTAGGTTTAATCCAACGAGAACTAAAACGAACAATACAGCTTCCATCGTTTTTGGTGTTTGTTGCCGGTTATCAGCAGTTTGAAGGGGTTTTGAGGAGAGGCTTCATGGCCAACTCAGCACACATTTTTACAGCAAAGCATAACCTGGTTTGTGTGTCGAATCTTTACATTGTTGGCTGTGTTATGCATCGGTTTTAAATTCATTTTAAATTCCGGTTTTATCCAAAAACGCTCCAATGTAGTAGGGTGGCAATCCTTTCTTGAAGGTGGCTGGGAATTTCAACAGTTTGTAAATATAGTTTAATGCGTTGAACTTT
>CAYUZA010000306.1:0-2141 GCA_964449535.1 uncultured Saprospiraceae bacterium | reverse complement strand
AAGAACTGAAACGGAAATGGGCTCAAATCAAAATTAGACTATTCTTATTGAATCTTTCTATTAATACAGCAGCATTACAGCCTCCAAATCCTGAGCCTGTTTTTAAGTAGTAGTCATATTGAGTTTGGTTTCCGTTTTCATCGGATAGTTTTCTAAAATTCATCGGATGGCTTACGCCATGCTCTTCATACCCCAATGAAACAGGCATTATCCCTGATTTCATTGTTTCTATCCCAACTACTAACTCCAATAAACCAGAGGCTCCTAAGGTATGGCCAAAATAACCTTTATATGCGACTGCGGGTAAATGACTTAGACCTGCAGTGAAAAAAGCCTTGGCCTCCATTTCGTCATTATATATTGTAGCTGTACCATGTGGTGAGAAAAAGGCATTTTTATTTTTTAAATCAACTTTTGAGTTCTTTATACATCCCACTATGGCCCTATGTAAGCCACTTCCGTCTCTTGATGGACCTGTAATATGATTGGCATCATTTGACACAGCTCCTCCTGCCACTTTTACCGGAAATATTCCCTTTGGCTCAGCCTCAACTAAAGCAATCGAAACAGCTTCACCAAGAGTTATTCCATTTCTTGCAGCATCAAAAGGTCGGCAGGGATTCGCGCTGGTTGCCATTAATGATGTAAAACCTGTTTGAATAAATTCAGTGACAGCATCTACCCCTGCCACAATTACATTGTTATAAAGACCTGAAGCCACTAGTCTTTTAGCATATATTATACCGTGTAGACTTGAAATACATGCATTAGATATAATAACGGGGGGATTAACTGCGTTAAATAAAACTTTCATTTTCTCACTCAAATCAAGAAGAGGGGTTGGATGCTTTGTAGAAAGTTGTTCAATGTCACCCTTCGTAGAACAAATCAATAGCAAAGTTTTAGTATCCTGTAAGCTTACAGAATATCTATGGGTTAATCTTTTCAAAATTGCCCCTAGCATCTTAGAAGCAGCAGGGCTTTCAAAAGAAAAACTTTCCCCAAAAAAACTTACTTGCTGACTTAAGGAAAATGATGCGCTTAAAGTGCCTCGATCATTTTTAGAGATACAAGACTTGTGGAGAAGAATACTGGCAAATGTTTCTTCAACGTTGATGCCTAGTGGTGTTATACAATCGGTGAAAGTTATATAGACATTTCTCACAGTTCAATTCTATGGTTTTTTTTCCAATCCAGATAAAACTGTGGAGCGTATAACTGTAATTTATTATCCATATCTAAAAATATCTGAACCGATCTACCTTCTGCGACTACCACTTCTGTATCATTTAAAAAAGCCTTATACCTAAAAATCAACTTGGCAGCAGGTGAATTGATATAACGGCATTCAATCCTCACCTTGTCACCATATTTTAAAGGCCGTTTATAATCACATGATATATTTACCAATGGAATAGAATATCCTTTATCATAAACCTCCATGTAACTTATATTGTATTTTTTTCCAAAAGCTTCACGTGCATCTTCAAAGTAACGTATATAATGGCCATGCCATACGATGCGAAGGGAATCTACTTCACAAAACCGGACATTTGTCCATGCTTCTGAATACAATGTTGTTTCTTTCTCCATCAATTAACTTTTTTCAAAAGTTCTGATTTCTCCGACTGCAATTTTATGATCACCCATCCAGATGGTGGCGTCAAAAATCTTAAATGGATCAACAATATGCTTGATTTTTAGCTCCGGCTCTATTATATCTCCTTTTGCTGCCTTTCCGTAGCACTCAAACGAACGGATTAATACCAAATAACCAATAGCTGATTTATCGGACTCAATGGATGCCTTTGCCGCAGCAGCCTGTGCCATGCATTCAATCATTCCTTCGGGAGTAAAAAAGCCTTTTTCAATCAGTGGATTTGAATCTGTTATTCTATATGAACACCGGATTTGCTCATGATTATGAAACTTAACTTCATCAATCATATGGTATGGAGGCTGTTGGGGTAATGTAAACGCTATCTGCATAGTTTGTTTGATTTTTTATCCCAGAAATAATAAAAATTATACCATTGGTAAGGGTACTTTCTTATCATTATTTCTAAGTGTGAAATGTAATAATTTAATGCCCTATCTGTGAATTCTTTTTTGTTTTCACCATCTTCAGGATACAATGGTTT
>CAYUZA010000305.1:0-2762 GCA_964449535.1 uncultured Saprospiraceae bacterium | reverse complement strand
TGGCAGGCTTATGTGGATGGACAGCCTGCTGATCACATTCGGGTCAATTATGTATTGAGAGGCATGAAACTGCCGGCTGGGAATCATAAGATTGGGTTCCGTTTTGAGCCCAAGAGTCATGCCACCGGCGAGAAAGTATCTTTAGTGGGATCGTTGTTGGTGTTGATGGCTTTTGTATTAGGTATTTTTATTACGGTTAAGCCATTATTTCGGAGGTCTTAAGGGCAAGAATCCCTGGGGTTCCATTGTTTGTTAATAAATGGAAAGTATGTCATATCTGAAGAAGAGGTTTCCGATTTTACTGTTTAAGTCGTGGAAAGCGTTTGGCCTATTTAAGGGTTCTTTTTTGATACTTCAATAT
Source organism: uncultured Saprospiraceae bacterium (assembly GCA_964449535.1). Taxonomy (GTDB): domain Bacteria; phylum Bacteroidota; class Bacteroidia; order Chitinophagales; family Saprospiraceae; genus SLDF01. Next base: position 2,401 of record CAYUZA010000305.1, on the reverse strand, counting down.
TTTGTTTTCAAAATTAAAAGATATCGATTTAAGGCATTTCAATACCCAATATTTCTTCGTCCGGGGTCTACTGATTTAGATGTTCTTCTTCAATTCTTAGGTGATCAGCATTATGAAATGGCTTATCCTTCTGGTATAAAGTACATTTTAGATGGTGGCGCCAATATTGGACTGGGAGCGGTTTTTTTTGCTAATAAACTACAGGATGCTCAAATAGTTGCGGTTGAGCCAGATGAAGCTAATTTTATGATTTTACAAAAAAATACCGCGAATTACCCGCAAATTAAACTTGTAAAAGCTGGGCTATGGGGAAACTCCGGATGGCTAAATGTTTATAATCAGCAGGAAGGTGAATGGGCGTTAATGGTATCCGAATCTAAGGTGCCGACTGATATTTCTGCATACAGCATTGGTGATATATTAAGAAAAAATTCTTTTCCTCAATTTGATTTAATAAAATTAGATATTGAGGGCTCTGAAAAAGAAGTATTTGGCTCCGATGATACTGAATGGTTGTCTAAAGTAAAGGTACTTATCATTGAATTTCACGATGGAATGCGGCCGGGTGGAGCAAGGATATGCTTGTCCAAAATTGTCCAGCGACCTTTTAGCATGAGACTAAAGGATGAAAACTTGATCTTCCAGTTTGATTAAAAATAGGTGGCTGCTATTAATAAAGAATAACAGAAATGTATTTCAGATCATCACGCTGATTTGAAATATCCTAACAGCACCCAATATCGGTATTTTATTAAGTGCAGGGCAATAGAAAATCTGCCTTTCAACGAATAAAATAATCCCAATACACAGGCTCCAACAAATTTAAATAAAACATCCCATGTTCTTTTTAAATAAGCTATTATGCCCTCTTTACACGCCAGCAATTGGAGGCTAAAACCCAGCCCTTCTGAGAGTTTCTTTATGTAGTTATTATTTAATCTATGGGTATCAATCTGATGCGTTACGTACAAGTCAGGTACATAAAATACCTCAAATTTCTTTTTGCGCATGTTGCGAAATAATACCTTGTCATCGCATCTGCCGCCATCTTTGCTAATTGGACCGATAGCGCTATCAAAGGTTTCATGTTCTTTGAAATAACTGGATTTAATAACCATATTACAGCCAAATGGGTATTGATTGTCCTTGGTTAGTAGCTTAACTTGATCGCCAAAATCTACCTGGCTAAAAAACAAACTGCTGCTGTATGGATTTGCCCAGTTTGGAGCTGGTCCATCTACAAAAGTGGGTATAATCTTGCCACCAAATCCCATTATATTCGGATTGGCGCGGGCAAATTTTATAAGTTGTTGGATATAATCTGCTCTGGGTATCGCGTCGTCATCGATGAAAGCGATGTAATCTCCTGCTGATTCCATAATCCCTCTGTTGCGGGCATGTGATAATCCTTGTTTGGTTTCAATGGCTATCTTGATGGCTAATGTTGGATTCGACTGCTTAAACTGATGTGTAATAGCAGGTGTATTGTCTGTAGAGTTATTATCTATAATAACGGTTTCAAAATCTCCGGGTTTTGATTGAAGTATTGTGATTGCAGATAAACAGTCTTTTAAAAACTTTTCTCTGTTATAGGTACAAATGACAAGGCTTACGATGGGTCTTGGCGTCATTATTATGTTTTTTGAACTATCAAGGTTCCTACGGAGCAAAAAAAAAGCTGTTGCCTGGAGGAAACAGCTTTTTAATCAAAACATATTTTGTTTATTCTTCTTCATGAGCGTCAGTAACTGCAATTGGAGCAGGGGCTGCTGCTGGCTGGATTTTTGCTACGGGAGCAGGCTTTGCATTGCTCACCTTTTCACGTGCTTCACCGGCAATGATATGTACAAAAGTACGGTTCTTCATGCCTTTTTTGAATGCTACTGTTCCATCAGCCAATGCAAATAGGGTGAAATCTTTTCCAACGCCAACATTATTGCCTGCGTGGAAGCGAGTACCTCTTTGTCTTACCAAAATATTTCCGGCTATAGCTTGCTGACCGCCAAACATTTTGACGCCCAAGCGTTTGCTCATGCTGTCTCTTCCGTTGTCTGTACTACCAACTCCTTTTTTATGTGCCATGACTATTTATTCTTAAATGTTATTAGATAGGTTAAGCCTGAATGGCGTCGATTTTTATTTTTGTAAATTGCTGACGATGACCGTTTTTTACTCGGTATCCTTTTCTCCTTTTCTTTTTGAAAACGATAACTTTATCGCCTTTTACCTGTGCCTGAACGGTTGCAGACACTGAAGCGCCATTAATTACAGGAGTGCCGATGGTCACACTTCCGTCCTTATCCAACAGATGGACTTGGTCGAAACGGACTGAATCGCCCTCTTTTGCATCCAGCCGGTGGACGAAGATAAACTTACCTTCCTCAACTTTGAATTGCTGACC
>CAYUZA010000304.1:0-2800 GCA_964449535.1 uncultured Saprospiraceae bacterium | reverse complement strand
CATCCTATTAGATTAATTATGTAACTTTGCTTCAATAAGTGTAAAAGGCACGCTCATGAGTAAACATACTATAAAAAGGTCAGTCTTATTTATCACTGCGTTTATTCTCTTTTTATCTTCATGTCAACGGGATGAAATTTATGAACCAAACATAACTGCGGACAGATTTGGATCGGAAGTTTATTACGCTTGGAATGAAGCATTACTAGAAATTGATAGATTCGCGCCGGGATATAGGCCACCTGCAGCTTCTCGTATGCTTGGCTACACAGGGTTGGCATCTTATGAGGCAATTGTTCCTGGAATGCCTGGTTACCGTACATTGCAAGCAAATTTTGCTGGATTGAATATTCCAGCTATCGAGCAAAACGCTGAATATCATTGGCCATTAGTGGTTAATGCCGTTTATGCAACTATGTTTAAATTATATTATCCTCATGTAGCCCCTAAATTTAAGGACGAAATAGACAAAATTGAAAGATTGATGAATGAAGAATATCGCTCATCAGTAAATAGTGATGTCTTCAATAGATCTATAGCCAGAGGAAAAAATGTAGCTAATATTGTTTACCAGTGGAGTACTACAGATGCTTTTGGCCATAATGCTTATCTTGACCCTAGGCCAGCTGCTTATAATCCTCCAGTTGGTCCAGGGTTATGGCAACCTACTTTTCCTGATTTTACTCCTGGCCTTTTTCCTTTTTGGGGACAAGTTCGTTCTTTTGCTATGAAAGATGGCGATAAGGTTGCTAGACCGCCATTGCCTTTTAGCGAGACCCCCAATACACTTTTTTATTTGCAGGCTAAAGAAGTATATGCAGAAATAAATTCTATCTCATTTGAAAAGAAATGGATAGCCGAATTTTGGAGTGATGATATCTTCGAACAAACATTTGAACCTGCAGCTCGATGGGTTGCCATTGCGAATCAAGTGGTTGATAAAGAAAAACCAAATTTGTCTAAAGCTGCAGAATTGTATGCTAAATTAGGCATGAGCCTATCTGATTGTGCAGTAGCTATATGGAACTCAAAATATATCTACAATGTAGAAAGACCCGTCTCGTACATAAGACGAGTTTTTGATCCTAATTGGATTACAATATTAAATAACACTGTAAGAAATGTCAATGGAGTTACACCAGAATTTCCTGCCTATCCATCAGGTCACTCTGGGTTTGGTGCTGCTGCTGCAGGTATACTGATCGATATGTTCGGCTTTAATTATACACTTACTGATCGTTGCCACGAGTTTCGCTCTGAGTTTATAGGTACTCCAAGAACCTTTTACTCATTTGCTGATATGGCATATGAAAATGCAATCTCACGGATCTACTTAGGTGTACATTATCGAATGGATTGTGAAGAAGGTCTTCGTTTAGGTTATTTGGCAGCAAAACGAGTAAACGAACTGCCATTTAAGAGATAATTAATAAAATATCATAATGTAATCATCTGAGGGAATAGGATTATCTATTCCCTTTTTTTATTTTTGTCTTATGGATCGTTTAGTTTTCATCAAATTTTTGCTAGCTATTTATTTACTTTTGGTATTTGGTTGTTCTAAGGATTTAAATAGGCCTATACCTCAAGCAAATAATTTGCCCTCTTCCATTGTAAGCAAATGGCATCAACAATGGAAAACAATGGTGAGCTCAACTCCAGGCTATAACCTACCTTCATCCAGTAGGGCATTAACTTTCTGTGGAATGGCCATGTATGAATCTATATTACCCAGTATTCCACATTATTCTTCACTTTCAAGGTCAATACCACAATTGCCATATCCCATTACATTCGATCCCAATAAAGAATATTCTCCTGAATTGGCATTAAATAATTCGATGAGGATACTGGCAAGGTCATTTTTTAAAACTGCACCATTTGCAATTCTTAATAACATGGAATCATTATATAAAAAGGAACGTGATTCCCTGATTTTGATTTATTCAGAACCGGATTTGATTAAAAGAAGTGAGTTATGGGGAACACAAGTGGCTGAATTATTCATTGCATTAAATGAATCAGATCGTTTTGGTTATGATACATATGTAATTGATACTTTTAATTTTGTAGCATTAAATACACCTCAACAATGGACTCCTACGCCTCCTACATTTAATCCCCCTCTTCTACCCTATTGGGGAAATGCGTATTCTTTTGGTGTGTTTGTAGATAATATCGAATCATTACCACCAATAACTTATGACACATCGATTCAAAGTTCATTTTATAATGAAGCAAACGAATTATATCAAATATCTAAGGATTTAAATCAGGAAAAAATTAATAAGGCTAATTATTGGGACGAATCAATGCCGATGACTGCTGGAATTTCTTATCGTTGGGCATCTATATGCGATCAATTTATCCAAGAAAACAATGCCTCACTCGAAAAAGCTGTACTTGCATACTTGAGAACCAGTTTATCAATTTATAATGCTAATTTAATAGCGTGGAAATCAAAATATAAATTTCAACAATTAAGACCTATCACTTACATTCAAAAGTATATTTCCAGTGATTTTAACAGCTACATTCCTTCACCTGCTTATCCTGAATATATATCAGAACATGCTATAATTAGTTCAGCAGCAGCGAACATAATCACTTATGAATTTGGTTCAACTGTATTTAAAGATCGTACAGAACCAGCTGGATCGACCTCTTTGGAATTTGATAATGTGATGTTGGCAAGTCATGATTGTGGTATTTCCAGACTATACGCAGGCACCCAATTCCGATCATCTATAGAAGAAGGCAATAGACTTGGTTTATTAGTAGCTAATCAAGTTTTAGAAAT
>CAYUZA010000303.1:1112-2819 GCA_964449535.1 uncultured Saprospiraceae bacterium | reverse complement strand
TCGGGACGGGACTCCTTTCAATTGTGCAGCTGTAAAGGCTTCTATACCTTGAGTCAGCGGTACTCGGAAATCCATTTCATTATGGATTACCAAAATAGGTGTATCCCATTTGTCTACAAATTTATGAGGAGAAAATAAGTCATAAGACTTGGGGCGGGGTTGATCAAAATAAGCCCCTCCTAAATCGTGGTTTACAAAAAATAATTCTTCTGTAGATCCATACATAGACTCTAAATTAAATACCCCGCAATGGGACACAAATGCCTTAAATCGCTTCTGGTGATGGCCTGCAAGCCAATAAACAGAATAACCACCAAAACTGGCCCCAACAGCACCCAACCTATTTTCATCGACAAACTTTTCAGTTTTGACTGCATCTATGGCAGACAATAAATCGCTCATAGCCTGACCTCCCCAATCTCCTGATATTTGAGCATTCCAATCCTGACCAAAAGAAGGCAATCCCCTTCTATTTGGAGCCACAACAATATATCCATTGGCTGCCATCAACTGGAAGTTCCACCGGTAACTGAAAAATTGACTTACAGTGCTCTGGGGCCCACCTTGGCAATAAAGTAAAGCCGGATACTTTTTATTTTCATCAAAATCAGGGGGATAAATCACCCAAGTTAACATTGATTTACCATCTGATGTTGGTATCATTCGCTTTTCTACACGCCCCATTTTCAGGTCTTTCAGCGATGCTGAAGTCTCAAAACTTATGCGTTTGATAGACCCCTTATCCGGTTCGATTTGATAAATTTCAGTTGGTTCAGATATAGACATTCGGGTTGCATAAATCATTGATTTGCCTCCAGCACGATATATCTGAATGTCCTGATAATCTGCTTCATCTCTGGTAATCTGCTTGTAACGCCCACGCTGGCCGGGTACTGTGCTGAACTCAAAGATATTATGTGTTGCCTGGATACCTGCAATAGCAAAAATTCTATCTGAATTGTCTCCATCCCAGATGGCCATGTCTACACTATTATCAAAATTTGAAGTAAGCTCAGTCTTCTCCCCCGTAACCATATCTAATAGCATCAACCTGTTTTTATCAGCTTCATAGCCAGGCGTAGCCATAGAAAGCCACATCATATATTTTCCATCGGGTGAAAATGAGGGATTTATATCATATCCCTTATTTTCTTCCGTCAGATTTTGTGTACTAAATTTTTGTAAATCGTAGACTAGAATATCAGCGTTAGTGCTAGTAGCTGACTTTGTACCTGTATCCACCTTAGTAGTATAAGCTATAAAACGGTTGTCCGGAGTTACAGCTATTTGTTCTGCGCCACCAAATGGCTGTAAAGGACTGTGGCTTCTTTTTCCACCCATGATATTCATTGCTTCGAGCAAAATTCCATTTTCAATTTGAGCAGTCCAAACCTGCTCAAACATGCCATTGGACCAGCTGTTCCAATGCCTGAACATCAAGCTATCATAAATGCGTGCATTGTGGGTAAAAGGTAAATCTCTGTGCACCCTATCTGGCATAAAATCATAAATTGCTGATCCAGAAAACCATAACTTTTTACCATCATTATAATAGCCAAAACATCCAATAGAGGATACAGAGTTTGTCAAATTATATCGGTTTGAACCATCTAAATTCATTTCCCAAATGTTGTAAACGCCCCCACTCTTGTCTGATAAAAATGCTAGTCGGCTGTTGCTTAGCCAAACCGGATGATAGGCATTCTC
>CAYUZA010000303.1:0-1102 GCA_964449535.1 uncultured Saprospiraceae bacterium | reverse complement strand
AACGCGTAGGACTTCCTCCTGACGAAGGCACGATGTAAATAGCAGACTTTGTCTTGTTTTCTCCAATGAAGACTTCCTTTCTTGTATAAGCAATTAATTTTCCATCCGGGCTGATTCTGGGTTCTGATACACGCGGAATATTAAGCATACTTTCAGGTGTCAACAATCGCTGGCCTACGGCAGGTAGCGTAAATAGAAAGGCATACACCAAGCCGCACAACAATACTCTATATCTCATTTTTACAATAGTTTAATTTTTTTTGAAGGCACTAAAATACAACTCCCCAGCAAAAAATGGTACAAAATAAACTATAAGGCAAGCTGTTTATCTATTTTTGCAAAAAACAACTACCATGGCATTCGAGATAAAAGGTAAAATTTATCGCATATTCCCAGTTGAAAAGAAAACAGAGTCATTTCAAACCCGGGATTTAGTGTTGGAAACTCAAGAAAACTACCCTCAACTCATACGTTTTCAAATGGTTCAGGACAATTGCGCCCAACTGGATAATTTACAGGAGGGAATTGAAGTCAATGTAAAATTTGACCTGAAAGGTAGGGAGTGGAATGGTAAATTCATAACAAATCTTCAAGCTTGGAAAGTGGAAGCTGTTTCTTCTGGTACAGGTAGCGCTGCTCCCGCTGCAGACCAGGGTTTTCATCCTGAAGGCATGGGAGCAGATTTAGATATGGATCCAGACAATGACCTTCCTTTCTAAATCATGTACTGGAAGCCATTCTATTGGATATCCTATTTGATAACCTGGACGAGTTTGACTTTTGGCCAAAACTTGCATTGGCCTGTCTATTTGTCAACAGCAAGCGATCATAGTTTTTCAGAGTGGATTTTGTTAAATGAAGATGAGGAATCTATAGGGCTTTTGAAACGACAATGGCCAAATACTGACAATTGGGGTGAATGGTCTTATGAAATGGAAGAATTAAATGGCAGGATAAAACAAAAATGGGCTGATGATCCGAACATTTGGGAACTCACATCGGGTCAAGAACTTTATACCGCTAGAACTACCTTCCCAGGTGTGTATTCCTCTTGGGAAATTGAGGGTACCGGCAAGAAAAAAGCTACATTTTTAACGCCTTA
>CAYUZA010000302.1:0-2823 GCA_964449535.1 uncultured Saprospiraceae bacterium | reverse complement strand
CATAAAAAAGTATAAATGGGTTGAATTTGGAACCACAAAACTGCAGGGGTTTTTGAAGGGCATGCCTATTTCGTCAACGTTGACAAAAAAAGCTGTTTTTCTAAAATGGCCCTATATTATTATGCATGCACATACGCACGTGTGCATGCCATAAGTAAGGATGTATGCTGTGTAAGGTGTTTACCTATCCATTGGTGTGCCAAAACAGGTATCTGCGCACTATTTCATCCATGGTGCAGCCGTTTTTTTCGATTAGACTCATGCGCTGATTGCGGATGGTGTATTTGGATTTTTTGGTTTCCTCGGCCAGCTGAATCGTAGATTTACCCGCTATCTGGGCTAGAATAACAAATTCCTCCGCATGGGTAAAAATGACCTTGGGGGTGTCTTCTGATAGTGGGTTGTGAACCTTGCTGAGCGCTGTGCATGAACTGCAGCGGTAGCTGTGACCGGTTATTAATGCCTCCAGGCCCTGTTTTAACTCTGTGATGGGCGAAGACTTTGCCACCACCACCGTTGCCCGATATTCATCGCAATGGCCAAGTATGGTTTGATTGATGTAGCTTGAAAACACCATGCAGGGTGTTTTCTGTTCGAAGCATTCCATCAGTATGTCCAGTTGTTTATGATTGCCTATTTGTATATCCGAAATAACGAGGTTCGGCCACCCCGAACGGACATTGGCCAATCCCTCCGAAAGGTTTGTGTGGGTTTCAATGGTAGCATTTTCAGCAATTTCTCTTATGATATTTTGCAATACAAGCGCTACGCTGGGATGGTCCTCTACAATCAGAATTTTCATGGGTATCAATGGCTGGGGAAAAGTATGGTCTCTTTATAAAAACCCGCTGCATATTCATAGTCAATGCGGGCTTTCAGGATTTTTAATCTTTCACTCATGATCTTCAATCCCCTTCCACCGCGTTGTTGGTTGGTTTTGCGCGAATAGCTGTTGGGTGGGGTGCTTACATCATATGAAATAGAAAGTAATACCTCTTGATCTTCAGGGTTTTCGAAAAGTCCAATAACAATACGGGCAGGTTTGTCATAAGCCATAATATTGGCAATTTTTTCTTGCAGCAGCCGGTATAATTGATGCATTTTGTCCTTAGGCAACTGGTGCTCCATTTCAATGTCCATGAGAATGACTGTGGTAGCATTGCTCATTTCCTCTGCCAACAGGGTAAGACTCTGTTTGAAATTGCCCGACAGGAGTTCTTTGGGATAAATGTACTCTACGAGGTGTCTGAGTTCATCGTGGAATTTATTCAGGTCTGTAATGCCCTGGGCGATATTTTTGTACACCAGCGGTTCGGTGGAGGATTGCAGACTATCCTGCAGCTCCGCTTTTACCTTGATGAGTTTTCCGGCAACAAAATCATGCAAATCATTGGCAATGCGCTTCCTTTCATTCTCTATTTCTGCCAGTTTTTGAATTTTATACCGCCTCATGATGCGGTTAAATCTTCTGACATAAAAAAAAGAAACCAGAAGCACCGTTACAAATAAAATGATGCCCGGTAGCAGTAGGTAAAAAATCTCAACGAGTAATTGATCTCCAGAATTTAACATTGATTAATAAATAGTATAGAAATGTTACAGGAACACCATAGAAAAAAAAGAAATAATCTATATACACAGAATTATTCCAGAAGCTGATTTGAATTTCCATAAATGCCTTTATTGTTGTTTCATACAAATTCAATGCAAAAAGCATGTCTATCAAATGATGCCACTTTAAAGATTTCTTTTGTGATACTGCAATCAGGGTAATAGCAATGCCAGATAGGGCAATCAAATAATTTATTGCAGGAAAAATTGCGTTATCAAGCATTATAAATAAAATAGCCAATGCCGTTAAGAAAATAATAATTTTCTTGATATAGCTATCAAAAAGCCGAATTAAAACGCTCACGGAAACACATGTAGGAAAGATTAACGGATAAATGTAGTTGCTTAAATAGTACCCCCCCCCTTTATTGCCGTCATTCACCACAAATGCGATTTCAAAAATGGTTCCTATGAAAACATAAACATAGATGGTGGACATGGATTTTATAAATCCTTTTTTCGCTACACTCATTATCCCTAGTATAGTGGTAATTATAATTAGAGCGGTGTGGAGGTGTTCAATAATCAATACCATGTTACATAAGCGGTGAATTTTGTGGGCATATCGTTGGACAGCGGCTAAATCGATTCATAATTTTTCCGGATGTCATATCGTTGCCGTTGCCGTCTACACCCACAGCTACCAGGGTGAGTGCACCTGCAGCGCCTTGGGCAAAGTAGGTTCTTACTTCCACACAGCCGGGTTGGTTGATGATTTCCAGGTAGGATGCATTGTTGATTTTAGCCGCTATGGTCTGTCCGGCAAATAGGGGGTCGTTCTGGTAAGCGTGGGTCATGGTGATGGCCTCCGCAAGGGTAATTTCATTTGACATCGTATGCTGTTGAAGGGTTTGTTTTAAGAAATTAGTTACATGTAACTATATTGATTAATTATTGCTATTTTAAGTTTGCAAATAACAGGTTTAAAAACCAAAAAACAAATATTTATTGTTAAATAATTTATTTGTAATTTAATGGATGGGTTAGTGGTCTATGAGTCTTGAAGAATAATGAAAAATATCCCTTTTATAAATCTTAATAAACCTTGAAAAAAATCAGCTTTAATCACTCAATACTTCTTATTTCTAGGGAGTATACTTTTACTACGCAAATTGGATGCGTTTAACTTTAAAAAATTTGTAACATGGAACCCAACAGCCCCCTCTTTCAACACTTTCCAACGCTGGCCGATTGCTTTGCTGCCGTTTACCG
>CAYUZA010000301.1:0-2837 GCA_964449535.1 uncultured Saprospiraceae bacterium | reverse complement strand
CTATCAACTTGTGGATCAACACCCTTAGATTTGCAGGCGAATTATTAAAAAAAACATATGAAAGTTGCTGTTGTTGGAGCTACAGGCTTGGTAGGGGGAACTATGCTTGAAGTACTCGCCGAAAGAAACTTCCCTATATCTCAATTGATTCCAGTTGCATCTGCTGCATCTGTAGGCAAATTAATTTCATTTAAGGGCCAAGATTATCCCGTGGTAGGGATGGAAGAAGCTATCGCTATGAAACCGGAAATAGCTCTGTTCTCCGCTGGTGGCAGTACATCTCTTGCCTGGTCTCCAAAATTTGCAGAAGTCGGCACCACGGTAATTGACAATTCTTCAGCTTGGCGAATGGAAGAAAATATTCCACTCGTAGTTCCTGAAGTCAATGCTAATGTACTTCAATCAACGGATAAAATAATAGCCAACCCAAACTGCTCTACCATACAAATGGTAGTGGCTTTGAAACCATTGCACGATAAATTTAAGATACGTCGTATTGTTGTGTCAACCTATCAATCCGTTACTGGTACGGGGAATAAAGCAGTAGCACAACTCATGAACGAAAGGCAGGGGATTGAAGGTCCGAGAGCCTATGCTTACCCAATAGATTTAAATGTTATCCCGCAAATTGACGTTTTTGTCGACAATGGCTATACTAAAGAAGAGATGAAAATGATCTTGGAAACTCGTAAAATCATGAGGTCGCCAGATCTTGCTATTACAGCGACTACCGTGAGGGTACCGACAATGGGGGGTCATAGCGAATCAGTGAATATATCATTTGAAAAGACTTTCCAGCTTAGCGAGGTGCGAAGTATATTGGAATCTGCTCCAGGCGTGGTATTACAAGACGATCCAAATAACAATATTTATCCAATGCCATTAATGAGCAAAGGCAAAGACGATGTTTTTGTAGGTAGATTGCGAATCGATGATTCTATAGAAAACGGTTTGAATATGTGGATTGTATCGGATAATTTGCGCAAAGGAGCTGCTACCAATGCAATTCAAATTGCTGAACTAATTGTTTCAAAAGGCTGGGTTTAATTACAGCTTTTACTCTTTCATATTGAATCAATTCAAGCCCCACATTCATTCTTCAAGGATTTTTGACGTCCGTTTTTATAGTTTTATCGAATTGTTTACAATTCCATATCGCTTATTTGTAATTTTGGTCTAATAACCCTTCCAACTATGATTGTACTGCGCATTATATCAGAAAGTTTCTGGCAGGCAATGGATCAGCTTAGGGGCAACAAACTCCGAACTTTACTCTCACTATTGGGCATTACCATCGGTATTTTTTGCATAATAGCAGTCAAATCAGCTGTAGATTCTTTGGAATATGATCTCAGAATGAGCTTCAAAAAACTGGGAGAGGATGTTTTATACATAAGTCGAGAATCTTGGACTGAAGATCCAGGTCAAAATTGGTGGAAATATGTAAGGCGTCCTTCGCCAAATTTTCGCGACTATCAGGCCCTTGACCGTAAACTATCTGACGAACATAAAGTATCCATTGCTTATTTCATAGGCAATGAAACGCTTAAACATGATAAAAATATATCAGAAAATGTTTTTAGCATGGCTGTCTCTGAAAAATATCTGGATGTTTTCAATCTACAGTTTTCAGAGGGGCGATATTTTAGCCCTAGTGAAATGCAGCGAGGTTCCCCAGTTGCACTATTAGGTGCTGATGTAGCAAAAGCACTTTTTGGTGAAAAATCTCCAATTGGAGAAACGTTTAAATTGAAAGGCAACACCTTTAAAGTTGCAGGTATTTTAGAAAAAAGCGGTAACAGCCTCATAAATATTATCAGTTTTGACATGGCGGTAGTATTACCACTTTCAACAGCGCAAAGGATATATCCATTAGGGAATAAAAGTCCATATTCTGCCTCAATAAATGTTAAATCAGCTCCTGGCTATGATTTGGACGAACTCGCTGAAGAAAGTCGCATCATATTGAGAACAAATCGTTATCTTAAACCTGCAGAAGAAGATAATTTTTCTGTAAACAGATTGACTATGTTGTCTTCATTGTTGGATAAATTTTTTGGTATATTAAATATTTCCGGATTTATTATTGGCATTTTTTCCATAATTGTTGGGATATTCAGTGTGGCCAATATCATGTTTGTATCTGTAAAAGAACGGACACATATCATAGGCATCAAAAAAGCCCTAGGAGCCAGATATTACGCTATTTTATTAGAATTTTTAATTGAAAGTATTATCCTTTGTTGCATAGGGGGTGTGGTAGGTTTAGGATTTGTATTTACGATCGTGCAAGTGATCAATTTGCAAGATCAATTCCAATTATTTCTATCCCTCGAAAATATTTTATTGGGTATCATTTCTTCTGTAGTTATTGGGATTTTATCCGGCCTACTGCCAGCCATGCAGGCCGCCAAACTTGATCCCATTGAAGCAATGCGCTCCTAATGGAATAATATTTATTTAAAAACTAACTTTAAGTTATTATTGAGCAGGCTCCATATGAAAGAAATCTTGATACTTAGGCATGCTAAATCCAGTTGGGACCAACCTTGGATGTCAGATTTGGATCGACCTTTAAATGAGCGAGGTAAACGAGACGCGCCAATAATGGCCCAAAAACTACAAGATAACGGTGGTGCACCTCAAGCCATAATATGCAGTCCAGCCCAGCGGACTAGGGCTACTGCAGCTATATTCATGCACTCGCTTAAATTAGATCCGGAAAAGCTAAATATCGAGCCAAATTTATATGAGAGCACTACACTTAAAGTGGATCAATTAATTAGGGAACTACCAGCAAACCTAGACAGGGTTCTTTTAATTGGACACAATCCTGT
>CAYUZA010000300.1:0-2854 GCA_964449535.1 uncultured Saprospiraceae bacterium | reverse complement strand
AACTGATAAAAAAACGGATTCGGGACAATCAAATAGAGATAGTTCATATCCTTTTTGCTACTCCTAATGCCCTCTGGGGGCTATTTTTAAATGTGCCCTACATTATTACTTGTAGAGGATCAGATGTGCTGCTAAGGTTGCAGGAAGTAATCAATGGGAAAGGAATTAAGAACTGGTTTTTCGAAAAATTATTTTACCGAGCCTTTAAGCAGGCAGCCGCCATTACCTGTACATCCTATAGCCAACAGCAGGCAATTGCCAACTTCTGTCCACGTAATGATATTTCCGTAATACGCACAGGTATAGATGTAGATAGAATAAAGGAATTAGGTAGCAAGCATCTGCCAAATGTTTTACAGGGCAAGCAATTGATTTTTTCGCCGCGCTATCTTATGCCGGTTTACAACCCAAACCTGCAACTAAAAGCCCTGGCAATATTAGATGAAAAGATAAAAAAAGAATTCATATTTGTGTTTATTGCCGGCAATCGTGCAGATGCTCGTTATGTCGAGTATTTTTCTGATCAATTGCATCTGATTGGTGTTAACTATCACATTTTTACTTCGCTTACACAAGAAGAGATGTGGTCGGTATTTCATCAAGCGAGAGTTGCATTTATGGTTCCGGAGAGTGACGGCACACCTAATACGGCACTGGAAGCTATTGCTAGTGGTTGTCCAGTGATAATGGGCCCATTGGATTATGATCAGGAGCTATTTGGAGGGTTGGTTTGGTCACTGAAAACTTTCGAGGCGAAGGAGTTGGCCGAAGCTATTACCAGTATCATAAATCATAATTGGACTTTTAATAGGGAGCTGTCATTTCAGCGTATGCTTCAATTGACCAGTTTATCTGTGATGTTGAATCAGCTCCTAAAGCTTTATCAGAAATGAAGAAAATAATAGTTATTTCATATTATTTTCCACCTTGCAATCGAGCTCCGTCGCAGAGAGTGTCTGGTTGGGTAAGGTATTTTCATCAAAATGATATTTACCCAATAATTATAACCAGAAAATGGGAACGCGACATTAAATCTCTAAGAGATGTTTCTCACTGTACATCAAAGGGCATTGAAATAGTAAGGGAAAATGAATTTGAGGTTCATTATTTGCCATATAATCCACTGTTCAAAGATAGGCTTTACGCTAATTATGACAATATAGTTGCCAATAATCTTAGAAGAGTACTGAGCTTAGTTGAGTTAATTGTACAGCCCATTTGGTGGGGTATAACCCCATATAAAATATTTACAAAATATACAGAAAGAGTAATAAATACGGGCATAGATATTTCGGCAATAGTGATAACTGGAAATCCATTTCAATTATTTAAAATAGGATATAAAATTAATATAAAATATAAAGTACCGTGGATAGCTGATTATCGTGATGGATGGACGAATTACAGTATAAATGACTTTCGTGGTAAACCTTTACAATGGTTGATAAACAAGTGGCATCAAATTTTTGAGCTAAAATGGGTCAGCAACGCAGCTGCTATAACGACTGTTTCTGCTCCATTAGCTTCCTCATTATCTGAATATCACGGTCGAAGTGTAGATGTTATTGAAAATGGAGTTGATTTCATCGATTTTGAGGGTATTAAGGAGGAGGATACTGGCACTTTTATGATTGCTTATATCGGAACATTATATGATGGTCAACCAATTGAGCTATTTCTTGAAGCATTCAAGAAGTTTATTGCAGACAAGGAAATTGGTAGTGTTAAGCTTATATTCCCGGGGCTGTCTTATTTTAAGGATCAATCAGTACGTGTATGCCGTGTGTTGGCAGGTTTTGAAGGGTTCTTCTCAATTAGTGATCGATTGCCAAGAAGTCAAATATTAACAATAGAACATAATGCTCAACTCCTACTACATGTCGGATGGCCTCATCATAGAGGTATTGTCGGGAGTAAAATTTACGAATACCTTGGAAGTGGGACACCAATTCTTGTCGCACCATCTGACCATGGTGTATTATCAAAAATTATAGAAGAAACGAAGGCAGGATATGTATCAGACAATATTGAGGAGATTTTGGCTATCCTTCAATCGCTATTTACAGCCTATTGTAAGGGAAATGAGAAGCGAATTATACCAAGTCAGGTAGAAAAGTACACAAAATCCTATCAAACAAAAAAACTCAGCTTGTTAATCAAACATATAATAAATAAGGCATGAGAAGAATATTGACTTGTATCGGAACTAGGCCTAATCTAATTAAGATTGCCGGGCTTAAGTCTTTGTTTGAAACGGCAGGATTTCAATATAAACTTCTTCATACAGGTCAGCATTTTGACCATGCGATGAGTCAAATATTCTTCGATCAACTAGGTATTGAACAGCCAGATTTCTATTTGGGTATTGAGGGCCGAAATAATATAGAGGCTGTGGCGGATATTATGAAAGGCACTTTGATGCATTTGGATGATTACAAACCTGATCTTGTTATTGTACCAGGAGACGTAAACTCTACTTTTGCATGTGCTTTTGCATCAGCTTCTTTAAATATCCCTGTAGCACACATTGAGAGCGGATTGAGAAGTTATGATATGACTATGCCAGAAGAAAAAAATCGTATTTTGACTGATAGGTTGTCTGATCTGCTTTTTGTAACAGAACCGGTAGGTAAATATAATCTTCAACAGGAGGGTTTCTCGGACCAGAAAATTCACGAGGTAGGAAATACAATCATTGATACGCTTAGATCAATTCTCAAAGTCAGTGATTCGTGTGATACACTTGGTAAACTGGGACTCGGAAAATCGGAATATGCAGTTTGTAGTTTTCATCGGCCTGTAAATGTGGACTCTCTTGAAAACTTATCAAAAGTGCTGGACATCATAGGATTAA
>CAYUZA010000299.1:0-2858 GCA_964449535.1 uncultured Saprospiraceae bacterium | reverse complement strand
ATTAGCAATGCTTATTACTATTTTTTCGGGACTTGAAACCAAGTTAATTTGGATAAAAGCCTGTGGATTTATCGCAAAATCGCAATGCTTTAATGCATTCTCCACCAACGGGACAAAGAGCATGGGCAAGACCTTTCCACCATTTAGTTGTTTGTTAAAGGAGATACTATACTGATTGTCTGATTTTAATTGATATAACCAGATAAGGGTTTCAATTTGTTTGGCTTCCTTTTCTACTGAAAACTCTTCATGTTCATCATCCGAATAGATTGCATACCTTAATATTTCAGAAAGTTTTAGGACTGCCTCTCCCGCCTCCTCCCTTTTCTCTATTATCAATGAATAAATATTGTTTAGGGTATTAAAGAGAGAATGGGGTTGGATTTGCGCTTGTAATAAGTTCAAATGGACTTTCGCCTGTTGTTGCTGTACTTTCAGTGCTTTTTTTTCAGATTCCTTCAAAAACTTGTTGAACAAAACCAAGGAGGATACTATACACCCCGAAAATGTGCTCAGAAAATAAAATAAAAATTTTGGCGGTCGCTCCTTGAAAAGAAGGGGTTTCACCTCCTCCGAGAGAACGTGAAATTCATATTGCATCCTTAAAAAGGAAATCAACAGTATTAGTAACAAAGTATAAATAAAATATTGGGCATATTTATTATGCATGAAGTACTTTCGCATCAACATAAAATTGAGATAATGCAAGGTGATTGACCAGCACAACAAACACGCCGCCCTTACGATACCAGATTCAATACCCATGCCAAGCGAAAAGAATATCGATGCCACAACAAATAAGGATATCCATATCCCCGTGTCAATTAAATATTTTTTCAATACTTTCATGTAGATAGTATGTGATTGGCATAAAGTTGATACATCCGTCGATTTACAAATACCCAACTCAATGAATCGCCTGATTTTTTCAATGAATGGTGATTATTTATATTTTACGGTGTAAATACCCAGAACAACAACCTACTGTCCAAGCTGCCGAATAGCCAGCCCGCAAACGCAACACACGGTAGCTCGGCGGCATGGCAGTATTTGCTCACAATAAGATGCTGTTATGATAAAGAAAGCTTTTAGTTGGACTCTCAAGATTATTCCTGGTTTAATCATGCTTGTTTTCATTTTCGGATCTATCAAACAATGGAAGTATGATACCAGCATTAAGAAGGAATATATTCCAACTGGAGAGTTTTCGGATATCGGATACAACAAGGTACATTTCAAATCCACTGGCACCGGAGATTTTACATTTGTGCTCATCTCCGGCTTGGGCGAAACCATGATTACTTGGTCTGCAATCGAAAGTGAATTGCAACATCGAGGTAGCGTTTTTAGGTATGACCGATCCGGCTTGGGACATAGCGAAGAGGGCATCTTGCCAAGATCCTTAGACAACATCTCAACAGAACTACATACTGTTTTGACAAATGAAATGATACATGGACCCTACATACTCGTTGGCCATTCTGTTGGGGGATTTATAGCCAGATATTATGCTAAGAAATATCCTGAAGATGTCGTTGGACTATTCCTGATTGATACTTACCATGAAATGGGTAAAGAGGAGTTTGGAGAATGGCCGATGAGTTATAGAATTATGAATTGGTCACTACGAAATTTGTCCTGGAGCGGAATTCCATTTATTCTGCTTCCACTCCCACCACATCCCATCTATAAGACTTCTAGGGCCATTAAAACCTATGGGCAAGAGGCTTTTGCTGAACAAATATCACTGCAGGAGTTCGATGTATTAGACAATGGAGTATCTGCTTTGCCAATTTATCTCTTGACAGCGGACAACGTCGGGTCAAAATATAATGACATTAAAAAACAATGGCATAGTCAAGTTTTTGCAAAATATTCCAATGACATCAATAGGCACGTATTTATAGAAAGTGGTCACCATATCCATATCGAAAAATCAGAAAGCGTAATTGCACTACTTGACGAATTTGTGGATCAACTAAGAGCCAAGAAGTGATTCCTTGCATCTTTGTGTAATTGTGATTTGGGTGAAAGTACATATCTAAGAAAGGTCAAAACAGTGGCGGTCGCTTCAGACTAATGGTGAGCCTTTGCTGTTCCCACACTACACATAACCGGTTCCATTACTGCTTCTGATACGCATAAAATGACGGCAGGTAACCACTTGATTATCTTTTTATCAGAGGCTATATAGAAGTAAAACTGAGCCTTATCCTACAGAAATGCCGCGCTTTTTTAGGTGCATATCTGTAACTACACCTCGCTGCACCGCCTTAATGCTTCTTTTACATAAAAATTTATAGGTGATATGGTTTTTCATAACAATTAGTACATATAACAAGTATCAAAATGCATTGATTATAGGATTAAAAGACCTCCCGATAAAGTTTACACGCAACGAACAATGAGTAAGTAAATATAAACCTGCGACAGAATTGGTCAGCTTAATTTGTGAAGGCAAAGCGACAAGCTCCAACATTGTTAGAGAACATCTGAATCGAATCAAACAACATGAAGACAAACTAAATGCACTTATTTCGATTTGCGAAGAGGAGGCATTGCAGGAAGCCGCACTTTGCGACTAGGAAGCCAGTGAAGGGAAATTCAGAGGGCCACTAAGAATTCCGCTCCAAACCGACCCTCATTCCGGGTAACTGAAAGTGTATCGCTCCGATCCCGACAACTATCGGGACGCCACTGAGCCAATCGGCAAAACGTTACCAATAAGTAGTAAAACGACATTTCGGAGATTCGTTGTCATAATCCAGGCATATTTTGCGGAGAATGAGCATTTATATACACAAAAACGAAAACTGGTCAGACTTCACATGGGACAATAAGCAAGTGATGATACGACT
>CAYUZA010000298.1:0-2871 GCA_964449535.1 uncultured Saprospiraceae bacterium | reverse complement strand
TAACAATACTTAACCAGGTTATTTTGATTCAAAGAACTCCTTAACCTTATCTTTATGTACGATAAGCTCTTGATAGGAGTATTTCCCTGTAATAGGATCTTTAATACTTTTAATTACTTTCACGTGATCCTTACCGGATCCTGCATTAGCTGCCCTTTGGGCAACCCTCGCGTTTTTAGATACTTTTTTAGCCATGGCTTATTTAATTTCGCGGTGAATGGTGTATTTGCGAAGCACAGCATTGTACTTCTTCAACTCCAAACGATCGGGAGTATTCTTTCTGTTTTTCTGTGTAACATAGCGAGATGTACCCGGCATGCCTGTAGCTTTGTGCTCGGTGCACTCCAGTATAATCTGCAACCTGTTACCTTTGCTCTTCTTAGCCATTATTCAACTGTTTTGCGGATAATTATAATTTAATGCCGGTTTCTACACCCTTTGCGTTCAACTCGCGAACATATTGATATACGCCTTTTTTGTTGATAGTCCTGATTGCCTGAGTAGATACTCTCAAAGAAATCCACTCCCCTGTTTCAGGCATAAAAAAGCGTTTTTTCTGCAAGTTAGGTAAAAACCTTCTCTTAGTTTTACGATTGGAGTGAGACACATTGTTTCCTACTATTGGTCTCTTTCCTGTTAGTTGACAAATCTTTGACATGTTCTCTGTTTTTACATCTGATCAAAATCAGATTTTACTACAATAGTTCTTCAGATAGTGACTTCGGCAGGACTCGAACCTGCAACCTTCTGATCCGTAGTCAGATGCTCTATCCAATTAAGCTACGAAGCCTCTTTTCATTTCAGGGTGCAAATATAAGACGATAAACCCGATTACCTAATGCCATACCCCTTATTTTTTTTCAATTTTATTTGTCGCGTAAAAATAATTCCTCTTGTACATATCTGAAAACGCTAAAGTCTTTGAATATGATGTACACCAAATCAAGAATATGCCTGATTTTATGGCAGCTGAAATCTAACAATTATGAATTATGATTTATGAATTATGATTTATGAATGAGGAATGAGGAATGAGGAATGATGAATCCAGAATGCGGATTTGTGAATGAGGAATAAGAGAGTGGGTGCATCAATCAATAGAAAAAGCATAAAAATACTCACCTGGGTAACGCTTATAATACCCTTCCAGTACTACGCGATTTCGACTAGCTCTAATCTCTTTGATCACTTCCTCTACGGTTTCGACTTCGCGGTCGTTGACCTTGGTTATAACGAAGCCAGGATCCATATTTGTACGCTCAATTTTTGACCCCTTATAAATACTTACTACTAAAACCCCTTTTTTATCCATGGATTTTAATTCATCGGGTGTAAAATCCCTTAATTCAAAACCTACGTCTGCCAAAGTGGTCACCAAGGGATTTTTTAGTATGACCCGAGCCGTGCTGAGGTCGCCTTTTCGGTAATAAATAATATTTAATTGATCGCCAGGCCTAAATCGCCCGATTATTTCCTGCAATTCAGGAACTCCTGGGGTTTCTTTGCCATTTACAGAAATAATGACGTCATTGCGTCTCAGTCCGGCAGCATCGGCTGCTCCACCCGGAGAAACCCGCTGAAGGATAACCCCCTTAACGTCAGGCAACAACAGTTCCTTTGCTTGCTCGCTGCTCACATTGGCTATGGAAACACCTAAAAGCCCCCTTTGAACCCGACCAAACTCCTTTAAATCATACACTACCTTTTGCACAAGATTCGAAGGTACAGCAAATGAATACCCTTCATATTTTCCGCTCTGGGTGATAATAGCAGTGTTAATCCCAATCAACTCCCCCAATGTATTTACCAAAGCTCCACCACTATTTCCAGGATTAACAACCGCATCCGTTTGAATAAAAGACTCAATAGGATAGTCCGCCTCCAATATATTGATGTTCCTACCCTTGGCGCTCACAATACCTGCCGTAACGGTGGATTCCAAGCGAAATGGATTCCCTACCGCTACAACCCACTCTCCAATCTGCAGGGAATCTGAGTTGCCAAATACCAAAAAAGGCAATTCCCTTCCATCAATTTTGAGCAACGCAAGATCCGTAGATGGATCTGAGCCAATCAGCTTGGCTTCGTATTCTTTTTTATTATTCAGTGTGACCTTAATAGTAGTACCTTTATCAATCACATGATGGTTGGTAACAATAAATCCATCTGGCGATATGATAACCCCTGAACCTGTAGATTGGGCAAATCGCTGCCTCTCCCAAAGATTTCCACCGCCAACCTGAGCCTGAATGGATACTACTGTTGGCGTAGCTACTCTGCTAGCAAGAACAAAATCTGTGGGCGCGGTAGATAAAAATTGTTGCTGGGCTCTTCCTGAAAAAAGTTCCTCTGTATAAGCGGCTGCCTGCGGAGATTCAATGACCATTGGAGTCTGAATTGGGGAAAAGTATCGAAATGCCACAGCTGTCACTAACGACGACGTTAATACGCTAACCACCACAACTAACCAAGTCTTCATATTTTGCTGATTAAATCGAACGCTTTGTTATTTAGCTAACTTTGACCATTCATTTTATTGCAATTTGTAAAGCTAGAATTATAACAATGGAAAACGCACAAAGATGGTTCAATATTAGAAGTCATTTACCAACTCATTAACTAATTTTGTACCAAAGTTATAAAAGACCTCCTCCGACAAGCAATTGATATGTCAACAAAATCCAAAATATTAGCCTTTTACAAATACCAAGGGTGTGGAAATGATTTTATTCTTGTTGACGACCGTCAAGGGTTCTGGCACCCTATTTTGACAACAGAACAAATATCATTACTTTGCGACCGACATTTTGGCATAGGTGCCGATGGATTAATTTTGTTGACACAAACCCCAGAAACTATATTTTACATGGT
>CAYUZA010000297.1:671-2881 GCA_964449535.1 uncultured Saprospiraceae bacterium | reverse complement strand
CAATTTATTACCCAAGCTCACTATCGTAGATAGTGAGCTTTTTTTATTTTTAGCTCTATATTAATATTTTTTGTAGCTCACTTCCCTAACATCAAGTCAAATTTGATAACTATCCCCATTTATCAAATATTCGGTTCATTTACTATTTCCTTTTTTCTTCAAGCTTCTAAGCTTTGATTTTTTGACTGTTTAGTTACGATTTTTTTAACTGATTTAGGTGTTTTTAGTTTATATATATAGTATAAATCTACCTAAATATGTTTAAATTTTCATTCTCTGCCGAGTTTGTAGCATCTGATTTGTATAAAACACTCTTCGTTTTTTTCATAGTTGATTAGTTTCCTTATTCCTTTTTCTATATTTTCTCAGCTTAATTTTAACAGGTATCCTGTGCTAGCATTACCTGACTGTCTACACTTGATGTGTTGAGAATTTTCTTATCCTTTTCCTCAGAGATTTACCTCTATGTATTTTCAAATGAAGTTAATTTTTCGTGTTATTTTGCGATTCATTACTCTCGAATATGAATTCAATAACTCGTTTGCAAACTAAAACTACTGGTGATTGGGATTTAATTATATTATCTCATGACGGTAATTTATTATCAGGTAATGCTGACACGATATCTAATAATATTCTGAATAGATTATCCTCATCACTAGAAGCGGGATCTTCGCATATTATTTTAGGAAATCAATATCATTCGCTTGTAGTCAAATTACCTAAAGGTGAAAATCCTGGTAAATGTTCTGCTTGCCTTCGTAAAGCATTTTATGCCAATAAATCGTTTATTTCCAAAACTATCCATTTTGATATTTCTAAGCTTTACGAACACTCTCCATTACTTGTAGAAGCAATATTATTGGGATTCTTAGGAAGCAGTTACAGTATAAAACAAAAAGATGATCATGAAATCATAAATTTTTCTTTACATTTTAATAAAAATATATCTGAGCCTTCAATTAATTCACTTATACACAAAGTTTCGATAATTGTACAAGCGCAACATCTTGTATACCATTGGGTTAATTTAGGTCCTAACGAAAAGTATCCAAGTAGATTAATAGAATTAATAAGCTCTACTTTAGAACATGCAAACGTAACCCTTAAGTCATATTTAGGTCAAGAGTTGGCTGATAACCAATTACACGCAATTCATGCTGTGGGAAAAGCAAGTGTTTTCCCACCTGGTATGTTAACAGCACAATACATTCCGGATAATCCCCTTTTTTCTCTTAGTCTAGTCGGCAAAGGTGTAACCTTTGATACAGGTGGAATTTCTATTAAAACATCTTCCAATATGCACTTTATGAAAAGTGATATGGCAGGTGCAGCGATGATGGCCGGTGTATTTTATGGTGCAGTAAAACTAAAACTTCCTATCCGGATCGCTTTAGTGCTTCCCTTTGCTGAAAATATGCTGGGTGGTAATGCGTTAAAACCTGGAGATATCATACACTCGCACGCAGGAAAGTCAATTGAAATTATTGATACTGATGCCGAAGGTAGGCTTCTACTAGCAGATGCACTTTCTTATGCATCTAAGCATTTTCCTTCAGATATATTAATCGATTCGGCAACACTTACAGGAAGCAGTGTGGCTACCTTAGGCTACGAGGCTGCCGCACTTTTTTCAAATAATGAATTGCTAAGCAGAGAATTGCAACTAGCAGGTCAAACCTGGAACGAAAAACTTTGGCCTCTTCCTTTATGGGATGAGTACAAAGAAGATCTTCATTCCGATGTGGCTGATTTGCGAAATTTTAGCGGGAAACCTGTTGCAGGTGCAATCACGGCAGCTAAATTTTTAGAAGAGTTCACTCAGAATCATACTGCCTTTGCCCATTTGGACATTGCTGGAGTCGCCTTTAAGGAGTCTGAATTCGGAAAAATGCGCAATGCTACGGGTTTTGGAGTCAAGTTATTACTTTCTTGGTTGGATAATAAAATAAATGAGCTCTCAACATCGGGCTGATTTTTGCATCATATTTATTTTTAATGATGCACTATTGGAAAAATGATTTTTAAAGGCTAACTTAGTGTTCGTTTAACAAATTGCTATTACAGTTTCATGTATTAAGAACTATTGATTATGAATCGTATCCAACGACTTAATTTTTTATTCGCATTTATTATTGGTTTTACAGAATTATTTGGCCAAGTAGTATCTACACAACCTGCTTTTCCAGTACATAATCAGCAGGTTACCA
>CAYUZA010000297.1:0-661 GCA_964449535.1 uncultured Saprospiraceae bacterium | reverse complement strand
TTTTGATGCATCAAAGGGCAATCGGGCACTTGAAAACTGTCAATGCGTTGTGTATGCGCATGCGGGTGTTGTCACTAATCGCAGTGCTACACCAACTTCGTGGCGATATGTAATTGGGAATTGGGGCACGGACGATTCACGTGTCAAAATGACCCCCCTAGGAAACAATAAATATAGTTTAAGTTATAATATCCGGTCGTTTCATAATGTGCCGGCAAATGAGGTAATTGAAAAAATGGCATTTGTGTTTCGCAATGCTAATGGCAGCCTTGTGGGGCGAAATGCTGATGGTAGCGATATTTTTACTCCGGTTTATGCCTCAGGTACAAGTCTGTCGTTGGCTGTATTGTCACCAGAACAATCTACTGTGGTAACAAAACTGGGTAGAGATATTCCCATTTCAGTTAGGCTTTCAAAGCCGGCGGACATCAAAATTGAAGTTAATGATGCCATTTGGTATGAAGGTAGTAATCTTGAAGAATTAGATACACTGTTTCGCGCCAATGATAAAGGGGATATCGATATTAGTATTACTGCCATGAATGGTAACGATACTGCAAAAGCCGATTTTAGAGCAGTCATACTAGCTGAAAATTCTGTTTCAACCCTTCCAGTCGATGCGATTCCTGGTATGGTAGTCACTGATAGGGGTACTTTATTG
>CAYUZA010000296.1:0-2887 GCA_964449535.1 uncultured Saprospiraceae bacterium | reverse complement strand
TTAACGCTATAAGATTTTTATATCTAATTTATCCAGAATATTTTTCAACAATCCAAATACATATACTCATCTGGATAAACTAAAACTAAGCGACTCGGAATATTAGAGTCAAAAAAATTAAAAATGATAATTCATAATCGCATTGGCCATCCACATATCTACCTTGTTGATAGCATTGGCGTCAGGGATGGTCTGTCCGGTGGCATTCCATTTGCCTACCAGCAGGAGCTGGGCATCCAGGCCTTCAAAAAATCCATGGAAGTGGTAGCGTATATCGAGGTTGACATGCACATAGGAGGGTAAGCCATACTTGTTTAGGTGGGCATCCGCGATGTTCGGCAATCTGAAATACCCCACTGCCAGTCCCGGGTGAAATCCATTTCCCCTGAGCTGGTAATCGCCTTTCAGCACAATGGCTTCGGAATCGCCCATACCCTCATTGCGTTCCCGGGGCATAAATGTAAAAAAGGGCTCTCTGCCCCATTCACGAGGCTGCAGGTAGCGATCCTGTCCTAATATCCGATTATAATTAAGGCTAAAATCCCATTGCTTTGCATGAAAACCGGAGCGTAAACCTAGCGTGTAGCTCCTTGATCCATCCGGAAGGTACTTTTTTTCAGGATCTGTATTACCTCCACCCACTGAAAACTGACCAATACTCTGCAAGCCACTGTACCAAGTAATTTGCTCGCTCATGGTATGCCTGTAATGGGCCTCCAAGAGCGCAGTGTGATAAATGCCTTGCACCCAATGATGCCAAGCCCTTAGCGTAACCGCTTCCTTCTCTTTATATTCTATGCCCAACAAGCTCATTACTTTGCTACTCAATTGACCAGCATAACCAGAGGGTTTGCCGGTGATATCAACACCTACAGGATAAAGACCCATTGATTCTCCAATCCCATACCACTGCACCGTAGACCGAGGACTCACCCGATGAATCAACCCTCCTTCCACTTTCCAGTGTTTCCCATTGTCCAATTGCATCCATAAGCCATTCACTCCTGTAGGACGCATACGCCCATCTTGCAAGTTTACAAATGGGGTGTTGAGAAGCTGCTTCCCTACCCTTACCTGCAGCCAACGATACCGATATTTGAGGTATAATTCTTCGAGACGATCCAGATCATGATGGTTCTTTGGATCCGTCAAATCAAACAATCCAATCTCATAGCGATTAGACGCACCGGTAATTGGATCAGGTGTTGAAAAATCTGAGGAAAATAATTCAAAAATATAAAATCCACTTACCGCAAACTGAAAACCATAAAATGGAGCGGTTTCGTATCGAAGTCCTCCCCCCACCGCCAATGCGTGATAATCTGTCAATTTACCTCTATTCGAGGTGTTCATCCAAAATGACCGAAAATGCCCACTGGCTCTGCCATCCCGAAAGGCAGCCAACAACGAAGTGCTGTCATGATCCTCGATTTGCTTGCCACGCCACAAATTAGGCATTTCATGTATTTCCTGATGTTGACCTAATACAGAATTGACGCTAATCAGGACTAAAAGACATCCCAAATAGAACCTAATGTGAGCCAAATGCATCATAAAACTGTTCCCGTATTAGTGAGGAAGACGCTCTCTGATCAAACCATAAAACCACGTACCCGCTATCGCAGACAGTAGTACAGCAATAATAGCCGTAGCTCCCGTACCAATTAGAGCAAACAAAGGCCCCGGACAAGCACCAGTCATAGCCCAGCCAAATCCAAACATTAATCCTCCTATGATCTGGCCCTTATTAAATTTTTTGGGGTGTATCGATATCTCTTCACCCTGCATTGTCTTGATTCCAAAACGTCTTATAAGCCAAATAGATATGGCTCCGACCACCACCGCACTACCAATCACTCCATACATGTGAAAAGACTGAAACCTAAACATTTCCTGAATGCGAAACCAACTAATTATTTCCGCCTTCACAAACACGATACCAAACCCAATACCCACCAAAAGATACTTCAAATTGGAGAACCAGCTGTCCTCAATCTGACTTTCATTTACACACATAGTATCCAGTGACCTTACTTCAAAGTCCATATTTTCCATTTCATTAGCGCGTTTTTCCATTATTAGAATATTATAAGGACATTAAAAAAGGTAATATGAAATTGGCCATAAGGATTCCACCAGCCATAAAACAGCAAGTAGCCACTAATGAAGGCCATTGTAAGGAAGAAAGACCCATAATAGCATGACCACTGGTACAGCCGCCTGCATATCGGGTACCAAAACCTACCAAAAATCCACCGATGATCATAAAAATGATCCCACGGAAGGTAAGCAACGAATCCCAACTAAAAAGATCCTGAGGCACCATGTGTGAATAGTCAGTCAAACCATATCCTGCCAATTCCTCTTGCAGAGATGCATGTACTTGTATAGGCTCCGGATTGGCTAGCAACCAAGCAGATATTACTCCTCCTAAAAATACCCCTCCTACAAAAAACAGGTTCCAGATCTCCTTTTTCCAGTCGTAACTAAAAAAAGGAATTTTTGCAGGGATACAAGCAGCACATATATGACGCATAGATGAGCTAATACCAAAAGACCTGTTGCCCAAAATCAGTAATAGTGGCACTGTTAATCCAATAAGTGGACCCGCGACATACCAAGGCCACGGTTGTTTTATTACCTCCAGCATACTATATATATTAATTAGCGTTTACTGCCTGACTTACCTGCTGCCAAGTACCTCCATTGATCACATTGGTAAAACCATTTGACTCCAATATAGATTTAGCCTGACCACTACGAGCACCACTGCGACAAAATACTATGATATTTTTCTTGTTTTTAAACTTATCCAACTGTCGACTAAGATTGTCTAAGGGAATATTTACGGCACCTTTAGCGCTACCTTCGGCAAATTCGCCTGGAG
>CAYUZA010000295.1:0-2889 GCA_964449535.1 uncultured Saprospiraceae bacterium | reverse complement strand
GAATAGCATTATTGCTGGTTTAAAAACCCTTATGCACCCCGAGCAATAGCCTTGCTGTTATTTTTGTTACCAATTTTTTTTATTAAATGTGGTATTTTTGCATTCGATTTCATTTTAGCAAAATCAAGAAAATTGGATTTTGCAATTGTAATACGTTAATTCCAAACAGGATTTCATGAAGATTTTAATTAGAATTACTGTATTAACAGTGAGCTTTTTGTGGTGTGCTGCGTTGCCCGCACAGTTGCGATCTTCCGATCCCGCATCATCAGAGACGCATGGTTTTACACATTCCAGCACATTGGTAAATACTTCGAGTGAAGAAACCATAGATAACATAATACTGTCAGGAAGAGAATTACTTGGAAAGCGATATCGAACCCGATCCCCAAACGGAGGTATTCTTGACTGCGGAGGATATGTAAGTTATATTTTTTCGCAACACGGCATCAAACTTCCCCCCTCATCGCCCTCTATCGCTACGAAAATTAAAAAGATACCGTTGAAAGATGTTAAAAAGGGAGATTTGCTCTTTTTTAAAGGTAGTAATAGAAAAAGTAAGAGGGTAGGTCACGTTTCAATGGTCATCCGAGTAGATGGACAAGATATTGAAATGATGCACAGCTGCAACCGTGGCATTCTTACTGAGATGTACAATCATAGCCAATATTATAAACAGCGATTTTTATTTGCAGGGAGAGTTAGTTTGCCTGCAAGCAATATAGAAAAACACAATGCGAATACCTCTCGTGACACCTTACCAGATACTTCCTCTAAATTGGAGCAAAAAGAAGCTATAGTCCAGCTAAATAAACAAGACACCATCTCTACTATAAAAATTATAGGGGTGGGTGATATTATGCTGGGTACCGATTACCCAAACAAGAGCTACTTGCCACCTCAAGATGGAAAGGAGCTTTTATCTCCTGTGAAGCAAATACTGAGCCAGGGAGATATTACCTTTGGCAATCTGGAAGGTGTGCTACTATCAGGACAAGGGACTGTTAAAAAATGCTCTAATCCAGAGGTTTGCTATGCTTTCAAATCTCCGGACCACTATGTCCAGCATCTGACCGACGCTGGCTTTGATGTATTGAGCGTGGCCAACAACCATGTAAACGACTTTGGACCCGTAGGCACCCGCAATACTATGGATTTACTGGATAAATCGGGAATTCAATATGCTGGTCTGCTGGAATGCCCATTTAGCCTATTCGAAAAAAATGGAATAAAGTACGGCTTTGCAGCATTTTCACCCAATCGAGGTACCATCAAAATGCAAGATTATCAACAGGCGCGTAGCATTATCGAAAAGCTTGATTCGTTAAGTGATATTGTTATTGTATCGTTCCACGGTGGCGCAGAAGGCCCTGACCATAAACACATTACCCGTCAGACGGAAATGTATTTAGGTGAAAACCGTGGAAATCCCTACGAATTTGCACGAATGGTTATAGATGCAGGGGCAGACGTTGTATTCGGGCACGGTCCTCATGTGACACGCGCCATTGATTTGTATAAAGACCGCTTTATCGCTTATAGTTTGGGAAATTTTGCTACTTACGGTAGATTCAATCTCAAAGGACCGAATGGCTTGAGCCCTATCATAGAAGTAGAGGTAGACAGTGAAGGACGTTTTGTAAAAGGTCAGATTCACTCAACTAAACAAATAAACAGGGGCGGACCATTACTAGATGAGCGCAATTTAGCTTTACAGGAAATCATTAAACTAACTAGAGAAGATATTCCCGAGTGTTTACTAATCATTGCCGGGGATGGCAATATTTCTCTAAAAACAATGCCTGACAAAGGAGACTAATCATCCACTAATTTTCCCTATTGTGCAAAAAGAAACGCTATTGGATATCCAGTTGAAATAGCGAACGACCCATTAGAAATCCCTCCAAATGATCACCAGCCATCACTGGACCCACCCCCTCAGGCGTACCAGTAAATATCAAATCACCCGGCATTAGAGTAAAATAGGTGCTTAGATGAGCCACAAGGGTTGGTATGGTGTAAAGCATCAATGTGCTGTTACCATTCTGCACGGCTACATTGTTTTTCAGAAGAGAAAAGTGAAGTGCTTCCAAAGGAAGCGTTGAGGGATCATTAAATTCACTCACTACAGCAGAACCATCAAAAGCTTTGGACTTTTCCCAGGGGAGGCCTTTGGCCTTTAATTGAGATTGAAGATCTCTGGCTGTAAAATCAATACCTATACCCACGCCATCTATGTAATCCCATGCGCTCGCAGAGGGTATTGATTTAGCTTGTTTTCCAACACGGAGAACAATTTCGATTTCATGGTGTAAATCGCGGGTAAATGAAGGAATAGTATAAGGGATTGTAGCATCGTGCAAGGCTGTTTCAGGCTTTAAAAATACCACTGGCTCATCTGGCAGCGGGTTATTCAATTCGCTTGCATGCGCAGCATAATTTCGACCGATGCATAATATTTTCATAATCTATCGCTATTGTCGGGTTAAAGTGCGTTTCTTTTAACATTCGGCAGACCGGCCAACTCTTTGATCTCACGCAGATTCTCTACTACTTTGGCGCGAATGGAGGCCGAGCTATCCTGTATCATTGCTTTATACTGTTTCTTATCGGTTTGTATGGCAAGATAACGCTCGCGAATGGGCGCAACCAGCCGTATAATTGCAACTGCTACTGCTTCTTTTAATGCCGAATATTTCAATAAGCCTGATTCATAATCTGCTAACAATGCAGCTCTTACTTCCATATCTCCGCATGCTTTCAATATCTCAAATAGATTGGCTACACCAACACTCATCTGACCAGCAGGTGTATCGCCTGAATCGGTAACTGCTGAACGGACTTGTTTTAATATTTTTTCATCATCAGCCAATAGACTTACATAATGCT
>CAYUZA010000294.1:0-2904 GCA_964449535.1 uncultured Saprospiraceae bacterium | reverse complement strand
AATTGATATAGGATAGGCTTCCCTTACTTCGGTAAAGGAAGCTTTTCCTGTTTTTAGACCTGTCAAAATATCATCATGAGTTTTTTTGGAAAGCTATTTGGAAAAAAGGAAGAGAAAGAGGTATTAGATAAAAGTCTCGAGAAAACTAAGTCCGGTTTGTTTGACAAAATCAGCAGAGCGGTAGCTGGCAAGTCAACCATCGACGAAGAAGTATTGGACGAACTAGAAAATGCCTTGATCACAGCAGATGTGGGTTTGGATACCACTGTCAAAATTATTGAGCGCCTTGAACAGCGTGTTGCTAAGGATAAATATCTTAACATATCAGAACTGCATAGTCTCGTTCGAGATGAAATTTCTGCTTTGCTTTCTGAAAATAAAACAGACGATGTACCCGATTTTTCCATTCCCCAGGGTATCAATCCTTATGTGATGCTCGTAGTAGGTGTTAACGGAGTAGGTAAGACTACTACTATTGGAAAATTAGCATACCAATTGCAAGCAAGAGGATTGAAAGTGACGATAGGTGCAGCAGACACCTTCAGAGCTGCCGCCGTAGATCAATTAAAAATTTGGGCAGATAGGGTAGGAGCTGAGTTTTTTTCAAAAGGCATGAATGCAGATCCTGCTGCTGTAGCTTTTGAAGCGGTACAGCACGGTATCAAAACAGGAAGTCATGTGGTACTAATTGATACTGCGGGTAGGCTTCACAACAAGATTAATTTGATGAATGAATTGTCAAAAATCAAAAGATCTGTAGACAAAAGCATGCCCGGTGCTCCACATGATGTTATGTTGGTTTTAGATGCTACCACCGGACAAAATGCCATAGAACAAGCCCGACATTTTACAGCTGCCACTGAGGTGTCCTGCCTAACCCTGACCAAACTTGATGGCTCAGCAAAGGGGGGTGTCGCCTTGGGTATTTCTGACCAGTTTAAAATCCCTATTCGCTACATCGGCGTAGGTGAGGGCATTGAAATGTTACAAGTGTTTCATAAAGACGCCTACGTAAAAGCGCTTTTCGAACAGTAATCATCTCAATCTAATCTGGTTTTTGTGAAGTAATCTTCCAACATATCTATTGAAAAAGCATCCTTCACATCGAATTGACCACTCTGCGTACGTCGCAGCTCCGTCAAGTGCGCTCCGCTTTCTACTCTTTTTCCAAAATCATACACCAAGGATCGAATGTATGTGCCTTTACTGCATTGTACAAAGAAGTGAATATCCGGAAAGTCGAGGGTATCAATAGAAAATGAAAGTATCTCTACTGGCCTTGCGGGCAAATCTACTGACTGTCCTGCTCTTGCTTTTTTATATACGCGCTTTCCATCTACTTTTATAGCTGAAAAGGATGGGGGAATTTGCTCTATATGGCCAGTTAGCGCGTTAACTGCGCTTTTCATGCATTCTTTTGTTATATGTTTGGTTTCATATTCCATATCAATGTCAGTCTCCAAGTCATAAGAGGGTGTAGTAGCGCCCAGCCGAAATATCCCTGTATAGGTTTTCGTTTCTGCTTGTAGCTTGTCTATCTGTTTGGTATGTTTCCCGGTGCAAATAACCAATAAGCCTGTAGCCAATGGATCCAGGGTACCTGCATGCCCAATTTTTAGGTTGGGAAGTTTCCAGCGGTGCTTGCAAAGTGACTTCAATTTGTTAACTGCATCGAAAGAGGTCCAATGCAATGGCTTATCTATTAATAAGGTGAAGCCTTCGCTGAGCTGGTCAGGGGTAAACGAGGGAATTGGATGCATATAAATTTTACGCTGAAATAGGGTAGAAGTAAAGATAAGCCAGTGTTACAATTCCTATCCCTATGCAATAGTAACCAAAATATCGTAGACGTGCATTTACGACCAACTTAATCATCCACGTACAGGCAAGGTAACCTACTACAAAAGCGGAAATAAAGCCTGCTATTAGTACGCTACTGCTCCCATTAATAACCATTCCATCGGCATCTAATAAATCCTTGGCCATTTTGCCAAATATCAAGGGCACCACCATTAAAAACGAAAATCGGGCAGCTTGCTGACGATCAATACGCAGTAGGACAGAGGTAGCGATTGTCGCTCCACTTCTGCTGATTCCTGGTAGTATAGCTATGGCCTGAGCTATGCCTATTAATAGTGCTTTCAGTCCGTTAATCTCTCCACTGTGCTTTCCAGCTCGGTCTGTAAAAAACAATAATAGACCTGTCAACATCAAGAAACTAGCCACCATCGCGACCCTACCTGTAAACAAAGCATCAATCCAATCTTCCAAAAATACTCCTGCCAAAGCTGCAGGAATCATGGAGATGATTATATACAAAGCGAACTGCTGACCTTCTTTCTGATGCAGACCAGATAATATTTGTAGGATATCTTTTCGAAAAACAACTACGGTACTTAGCGCCGTGGCAAAATGCACAATAACAGTAAATAAAAGACTATCCTCAGGTTCAAACCCCATGAAAAATCGAAATAACTCTATGTGCCCACTTGAACTTACCGGCAAAAATTCAGTTAACCCTTGCAAAATGCCCAGTAAAATGGCATGGATAATATCAGTCATGAATAGGCTTCACTTTGAAAAATATAGCATATACTTGCAAAATGAGCCCTGCTACAATACACAAAGGGGCTAAAGTTATGCGGCGGTGACTATAAATAAGGGAGTCATCCCAAGTATTGGGGTCGGGCATCTTTCCTCCAAGCATTAGTAGCATGCCGAGTATAATCAGTCCCAAGCCAATGCCCATGAGCAGGTAATGTTTTTTTCCAAATATGAGTGGTTCCGATGTTCTTCCCGGTGATGTGCTTGTTTTGGGAGTAAATTTTTTCTTACTCATGGCGTAATATTTTGAAGGGTAAATATACAATCTATCGCTGTAAAATTAAAATCACTTTACATTTG
>CAYUZA010000293.1:0-2910 GCA_964449535.1 uncultured Saprospiraceae bacterium | reverse complement strand
GATGGTTTTAGGGCTGCAGCTAAACAGGCTGGTCCAGTTTTGTTAGAACCTATCATGAAGTTGGAAGTAACTACTCCTGATGAGTTTACTGGGGGTGTTATTGGAGACCTAAACCGTCGTAGAGGTTTGATCAAGGGCCAGGATAGTAAGCATAATGCCGTAGTGGTTAAAGCAGAAGTTCCACTTTCTGAAATGTTTGGTTATGTAACTCAGTTGCGTACCATTACTTCAGGTCGTGCATCATCTTCTATGGAGTTTTCACACTATTCCCCAGCCCCTTCAAATATTGCTGAAAGGGTTATTGAAGAATCAAAAGGTGCTGTAAAAGCATAACAAATAAAAATTAACAGGTAAATACCTATTTATTATTAAAGGCTATGAATCAGAAAATCAGAATTAAGTTACGCTCTTACGATCACAATCTGGTAGATAATTCTACTCAGCGTATCGTAAAGACTGTACGCAACAGCGGTGCAGTAGTAACGGGTCCGATTCCTCTGCCTACGGACAAAAAAATCTACACAGTTCTACGTTCACCACACGTAAACAAGAAGTCCAGAGAGCAGTTTGAATTAAGAACCCACAAGCGGCTAATTGAAATTTACTCCCCAACGCAAAAAACAGTTGATGCTTTGTCTAAGCTGGAATTGCCTAGTGGAGTAGATATTCAGGTTAAGTTAACCTGATAGGGATTTTTGTTTATTAATTACAGTCAACCCAATATTGGGTTGCCATTTTTTAACGACTAAATATTCGTGTTGTGAACGGTATTATAGGAAAAAAGGTGGGGATGACCAGCATTTTTGATGCTACTGGCAAAAATATAGCTTGCACAGTCATTGAAGCGGGTCCTTGTGTTGTAACCCAGGTTAAATCTGTGGGCTCTGATGGATATCAGGCTATACAGATTGCATATGGTGAGGCTAAGGAAAAGAATACGACCCAGTCGATGGCAGGTCACTTTAGCAAAGCAAATACCACCCCAAAAAGAAAAGTTACAGAGCTACGTAATTCTACCTTAAATAAAAGCTTAGGTGAAGAACTTCGCATAGAAGAAGTTTTTACAGAGGGAGACAAGGTTCATGTAGTGGGTATGTCAAAAGGTAAAGGTTTTCAGGGTGTTGTTAAGCGTCATGGTTTTGGTGGTGTAGGTCAGTCTACACATGGTCAACACAATCGTTTGCGTGCTCCTGGATCTATTGGTGCTTGTTCATTTCCTGCTAAAGTATTCAAAGGTATGCGAATGGGTGGAAGAATGGGCAACGAAAGGGTTAAGTTAAAGAACTTGAAAGTGCTTAAGATGTTCCCGGAGCAAAATTTGATTCTTATTAAAGGTGCCGTACCCGGTCATAAGGGTTCTTTTGTAATCATTGAAAAGTAATGAAGTGATGAATCTGCAAGTATTAAATAAAGATGGACAGCCCACAGGTAGAACAGTCGAACTTCCTGCTGATATTTTTGGGATAGAGCCTAATGATCATGTAGTGTATCTGGCAGTGAAGCAATATTTGGCTAATCAACGCCAAGGTACACACAAGGCTAAGGAACGGAATGAAATTGCTGGTTCGACTCGTAAGTTGCACAAGCAAAAGGGTACGGGTGGATCTCGTAAAGGGGATATTAAAAACCCGGTTTTTAGGGGTGGTGGACGTATTTTTGGTCCTCGTCCTAGAAGTTATTCTTTCAAATTAAATAAGAAGGTCAAGCAGCTTGCGCGATATAGTGTCTTGTCTCAGAAAGCAATGGCAAATAATATAATGGTAGTTGAAGACTTTAATTTTGACATGCCAAAAACTAAGTCATATTTATCTTTTCTGAGTAACCTCGGGATTCATAATAGCAAGTCACTATTGGTGGTAAGTGAGCCTGATAACAATTTGGTATTATCTTCTAGAAATATCCAAAATGCTAGAGTAAGTAGAGCACAGGATATCAATGTTTACAGCATTTTGCATGCCAATAAACTTGTATTCTCTGAAAGTGGTTTGAGAAAACTAGTTGAGGGTAATTGGGGACAAGAAGAATCAGATCAATAATCATATAAAATAGAAAGGGCCATGCCAAGATATATTTTAGTTAAACCTTTGATATCAGAGAAAGCTGAGCAACTTAGTGGAAAGGAAGATAAGTATACTTTCGTAGTTGATAAGAAGGCTAACAAGATTGAAATTAAGCAAGCGGTTGAAGCTATGTATTCTGTAACAGTTACGGATGTAAATACGCTCAATATGCCTTCAAAAAACAAAGCCCGTTTTACCAAAACTGGTGTTGTTAGAGGTCAAAAGCCTTCCTACAAGAAGGCTATTGTTAAGTTAGCTGAAGGAGATTCTATTGATCTCTTTAGTGGAGAGGAATAATTTGTAAAGGATTGAAAAGCAAAAGAAATGCCAATCAGAAAGTTTAACCCAATTACTCCAGGTACTCGCTATCGCGTGGGTAATGCCTTTGCCGAAATTACGACAGATAAACCTGAAAAGTCGCTTTTAGCGCCTATGTCTAAGTCTGGTGGTCGTAATGGTTCTGGCAAGATGACCGTTCGTCAATTAGGTGGTGGCCACAAACGTCGCTATCGTGTGATTGATTTCAAGAGAGATAAGGACGGTGTTCCTGGTGTTATAAAGACCATTGAGTATGATCCTAACCGTTCAGCGTTTATTTCATTAGTTTTTTACGCTGATGGTGAGAAAAGGTACATAATAGCTCCAAAAGGTATTAAGGTAGGGGATTCTATCTTATCTGGTCCTAAAGCCACTCCTGTTGTAGGTAATGCCATGTATTTAAAGGATATTCCTCTAGGTGCTGAAATTCATAACATAGAGTTGTCTCCTGGCAAGGGAGCTGCTTTGGCTCGCAGCGCTGGTACTTATGGCGTATTAATGGGTCGTGAAGATAAATATGCTGTTATTAAAC
>CAYUZA010000292.1:0-2931 GCA_964449535.1 uncultured Saprospiraceae bacterium | reverse complement strand
TGATACCTCTTAGGCCACCACCATCTAAACTAAGTATTCTGAATTTTTTTGCCATATATATTCAATTAATATTTATCTATTATTTCTTTTGGAGCACCCCATGAATATTTTTCTTTTATAGTCTTTTTTATAGAATTAATATCCATTTCTTTATTATTGTTTAAAAATTTAGATATTTCATGAGCGTTGTGATAAGATGGGTAGATTTGTTCTGCTTTGTCAAAGGCTTCTATAGCCGATTGAATGTTATTATCTAAAAGGAAATTAAATCCTTTCTTTTCCATATTTGCCGCATTTTCAAATTTGCTATTTATTTTTTTCAAACTATCTACCAATGGACCTCCAAAGGATTTAGCAGCGTTTAGCATAGAGTTAGCCTGAATAGAATCTTTAGTATTTTTTGCAGCACTATAATTCTTAATAATAATAACTTGAATGTCATTAGCTATTACGCTGTCAATGTCTTTCATGAGTAGCATCATTGCTAGTGTTTTAGTATTATTTGTATCGAACAGCTGTGGAACTATTTTCTGCATTAAATCAATTTTCTTTTGTTTTAAATCAGCATGTTGAAGGGCACTTTTTTGTTCTTCAAGTTTTCTATTAAGTATTATTCCCATGCTTAATACCAGCAATGGGGTTAACACTGAAAAAACTACTTTCAGAATCTCCAATTTGTATTTTTTTGCTTCAAGGTTGTTTTCCAGTTCTGTCATGCCAATTCTATGTTCTATAAACTTTAAAATCAGTTGTTAATTTTGCTGTTTTTCCTGTTGAAATAACACGAGTTTGATCAAATGGGAAATTGTTTTTATATTCTACATTGAGAGGAGGTTTGTGATGAAAAATGTATGCTGCTTCCACCCTAAATCTATCATTATTGTAAACTGATCCAGCAAAAAAGCAAAGTGTATTATTTACATTTAATATTTTTTTCCACTCTTCATATCGTTCATGATTTAGAACACGGTTATTAATATCATCTGATTCTCCAATATATAATAATCTTAGTAATGAAAATGTTTGCGCTTGTTCGTTGTTTTTAGCCTCATATACAAAGTATACGCCTGAAACTTTGGGTAACCTGCTTTTGTTTACGTCACTCCAATACCCATTGATTGATACATTAAATATTTGTGCTGCCATATTATATTAAATAGTTATTTCATTTTGATTAATGTTTAATAAGCCCGAAGAGTTTTCGACCTGAATTCTAAATCTGTGATAAATAGTATTACCGTCAGCATCTTGTTTTTCTAAATCCGGGTTTTGTAAATCGGTATTCACTAAATCAATTGCAATAGTAGAATCATTAGATTTTATCTGATAGATTTTCATCCAGTTGCCACTACCTGTCATTTTATATAAATAATAAGTTCCATTGTAGCAAGTTGGAGACCATGATAACTGCACATTGTATAAAGCTTCAGGCTGAATATCAGCTGCAACTGAAATTATTGGTGCATCAGGATTTATTGTATCTACAATTGTTGTTTTAGCAATTTCGGATGGTAATGAAGGAATATCATTTATTTGAACCGGGACTGAACCGCCAGTCGGAGCAGGATTTAAAACAACATCAACCACATCTTCTGCTTCCCTTATTGCTA
Source organism: uncultured Saprospiraceae bacterium (assembly GCA_964449535.1). Taxonomy (GTDB): domain Bacteria; phylum Bacteroidota; class Bacteroidia; order Chitinophagales; family Saprospiraceae; genus SLDF01. Next base: position 1,321 of record CAYUZA010000292.1, on the reverse strand, counting down.
TAATACGATAATGCAAATCCTCACCGTATGCAGGGAATGATAAATCACTAAAATCATCAACTATAGGATTGCCCCATGTTATTGTTTTTGCTTTTGTCATTGTTCTGGTTGACTTAGCATCTAACTCATTGTATGCTCTGTAAATTTCAATTTTTGAAATTTTTTCATTCGGAGAATACTCGTTGATGTCAAATAAAACGGAGGTTACTTCATTGCTAATTACATTTTGTAATACAGATGTAACTTTTCTTATCTGAGGTTTTTCGGCAGGTAAAGCATTTACTAACATGACTGGACCAACCGGTAAGCTTGGTTCACTAAATTTGAACTTATCAGACATTTCCATAGCTAAATAGAAATAAACATTTTTAGCCGAACCATCTAAAGTGTAATCTGTGAATCTTACTTTTCTATTGGCTGTAGGGTCAGTACTTGGCACAGGCAATAATTTTATCATTGGATATAAATCAATACCCGATGTTAAAGGATCAATTAAATTTCCATACGCATCTCTTGGCTTCACTTTAATATTGGAAGTTTGCGTGCCTTGTTTTAAATGAGCATACATTGGCGCCTGCTCTGTTAATGGTAAGAATACAGATAAGACTGCTTTTCTTAGTATTTCCTGAGGACTATATAATTTGCCGTAGATATCTGCATTTGGATTATTTAATTTGAAATGGTTTCCTGAACTAAATGGTCTGTATACAGCGTTAGGTAAATGAGCGCTTACTTCAAAAGGAAAAACATATTGGTCGTTGTCAGGGAGAGGCCAAGTAAATGTTCCAGCGGTAGTAGTATATGTAGTGAAATTGGCTCCATTATTAGAACCTGAAAATAATATAGCCCATAATGCAGGATCCCATTTAGCTTTTGGATCAGTTAAGCTATCAAGCATTGTCCAAATAGCATTTTGTGTTGATTTTGTATACAATACATCTAAAATACGGTCTTCGCTACTACGATAGAATACTACACTATAAGGAACACGACCGCCTCCTGGGTATGAACCAGTTTGTAAAAGTTCTGTATCAAATGTATAAGTTGATTTACCGTAAAAGTCAGGGCGAGTGGCGTATAAAGGTCCTGATGGAGGGGCTGGAGCTAAAGGTATTGTGATTTTTTGTGCTAATAATACTACAGGTGAAGATATGTATGAAGCGATATCTAACTTAGCATCATAAGAACGAACTGCCATGTATGTATAGCGATTACCTTCGTTAGGATTTGTGCTATCAGGTAGAATTTCTTGTGAATCAAAATTAATACCTGAAGGAAGAATCACATTACCTGTTACAGGATCAAGACCATCGCTTTGAGT
>CAYUZA010000291.1:0-2936 GCA_964449535.1 uncultured Saprospiraceae bacterium | reverse complement strand
AGATGTTTTGATATTTAAGGAATTTCTTTTTGTGTCATTCATATTTTTTTTGCCAATATTTAAGGCAAACTCATTGGTGTAAGCATATCGTGTATTATGCTAAGCTAACTTTATCTGCTTGAGGGTCGACATTCATTTTTTGACAGTTTAAGGGATTCTGTTTTTTGTTTTTCGACATAGAGCTGATTTCTTGTTGTTAGATTTGGTATAATCTGCCATAATTATGAAGACTAGATTCACCCTATAGGTGCATAAGACATCAAACCGATCCCTTTGGGCTAAGCGATTGAAAACAAAACAAGTGTATCATTTTAATTGATTCTTGTTTATGCTTCAATATAAAGCGGTTCACCTGTATTTTTATCGACCAAAATACCCTGATTTTCCTCTTCATTAAATATTGTTAACGATTCTGGAGGATAGCAACCTGCATAAATAAAGTATCCATGATTTAGTTTATCCAAGTCGAAATCTTTAAAAAGATTTTTTAAACTATCTGAAGGATAATAATCCATGAAATAATCGCCATCTCTATGATAGTAAAATAAATTAACTGGATTAGCGCCTTCGAGATCTTCTTTCGGCACATATAAATCTATAAAGGTTTTAATTGTTTCAGGTGTTGGGCTTGATTCAAAATCAGCTGAGCTTATTAAACAATATTCACCATAACTGGCATAGGGAGTTTCTCATTCTCTCAATTGAAATTTAAATAATAGTAAATCTTTCATAACACTTATTTTTTCGTTCTCCTACTCTTATGGCTTTTCGGAATTCGCCCCGTTTTTTAGAGTGGTTTCTGGTCTCCACATTTGAATTTACGTTTTTGATTTTTTTGTCACATAGAGTGGTCAGCCCTTTGCCTTTTGCAGACCGATTTAGTTTTTAATTTGCCTGTAGCGCTTGCATTGTTTTGTACATCCAAAATGTGATTGAAATAAAGTTGAGGTTATTTAGTGCTGGGCTTGTGTGCATAGTGGCCTGCAGCAGAAATAGACATATGTGTTTTTTGTATAGGTTTATGGTTTATTGCTGAAACAGTAGTTTGTCAAATGTACTTTTACCACCTCTGATGTAAAAAAAATAAAGTGTCCAACTAGTTTTTAACATGTTTATAAACGGGTTGGATTTATGAGCTGTTCTTTAATATAATAATATAATTAAATATATTAATATCATGTAAACAGCAGTATAATAATTAAAAATGACTTATTCTTCAGTAATCTTAGGTTAAGCTGTGTGTTAAAGTTGTTGCATGTGTTAGAAGCTGATCCAACTCTCAATTTTGGCCGTTTTGTATCGATTTATGCAATTGATTTTGTCTATTTTGGTGTAAAAAAATGCGATTACGATAAAGGATTCATGCATAAACATGGTGCATTTAGTTTATACCACCTACTTTTTATTTTACCTCTTTTATAAGACATATATTTTGTTATAATTTTAAATATGAAAATGACTTATATTTGAACTATTATTATGAATTATTTTGGATAAGAGAAGGTTAATCATCTGTTGGTATGCGAATGCATTTATTGATTTCCAAATATTTATTTAGTTTCAAACTAAGGTTCCTGCTTACTTTTCTCGCTTATTTAGTTTTACTAATTTATTCGATTGCTGCGCAGGCTCAAATGGTGTATACAGATGGAGGGAATGCGTGTTCTGAGGATATGCTGCTTAAGTATTACGAAGGCGCTATGGCGATAAAGGCTAAAAAAGCAGAGACTTTTTTGAATATAAAAAGATTTGATATATTAGAAATCGGAGAAGTACCTTATCTACTTCCAGATGGTTTTTTTGATGTGTATGAATGGCGGGATAATTCTTGGCATAATCTGTATCGGGGTAATTTTCTTGGGTATAATTTTGGCTCGAGAAAGTTTGTGGCTGATGGTACTCTATATTCTTTTGGTGGCTATGGCTACTGGAATACGCATGGTCAATTGATCGCATTTGATTGGGAGCATCATGAATGGGAACTTGTACAAGGTACAAAATCATTTGGAAATGCACTAGCCTACCTGAATTCATCTAAGGAAAATTTGTACGTATATACTCGTGATAATGGGTATACTATCAATTTACGTGGTAAGTTAATTAACGAAAACAACCAATCGCATGCTGTTTTTCAGCCACTCATCAATGATGTTGCTATGCATTACTCATCATTTGAAATTGATAGTTTTCTCATGGTACGGTATAAGAAAAACAGTAATGCGCTGATAAGGAAACGTGATCATTCCGTGTTTTTTCAACCTGATTTAACGCATAAAACCTTAGATCAAATTAATGTAGAATCCCTCATTGTACTTCGTGGCAATGATATAGTAGTCATTGACCCGAAAAACAGGTATAAAGATACCCTTACGGAATCGGAACTCGCATCATATTATGGTGTATTTGAAGGCACAAAAAGTTCCAAAATATGGTTTTATATATTATTGGTAAGTATACTATTTGCGGGGACAATGGCATTTATAATTTATCGTAAATACACTGCAAGTAAGGAAAAATATGCATCTGATTCCAAAGTGTCTGATAATAATATAATCAATGCTTTGTTGCCTTATGTAGGTCAAAAAATTACAGTAGAGCAGCTGGATGTCTTATTGGGTATACAGCAGGTGTCCAGCATAGAGACTCAGCGACATAAAAGGGCGAAGCTTATCAAGGGCATCAACCAGACTTTTCAGTCAACCCATGGTAGGCCAATGATAGTGCGCATTCAAGATCCTGAGGATGGTAGGCGGTATTTGTATGGGATAGGAGGGTGAGGGATAAGGAAGTGCCCCCCCCTCAATATATCTTATACAAAAACTTACGCCCATCTTCCGGGTCCTGAATTCTAATAATTAAAGGCTCACGATATGATTGTTCGTGTATCTGATTGATCTGTTTAATCAATTGCGCGCGGCGATATCGTAGTGTTTCAT
>CAYUZA010000290.1:0-2940 GCA_964449535.1 uncultured Saprospiraceae bacterium | reverse complement strand
TTAAACAAAACTTAATAATTTTTATAAGAAAAGTAAAAAAGAAAATAAGAAAGTATCTTCCACAAAAATTTTGGGAATAGTTTGTTGGTAACTCAGGATGAACCAGCCAGGAATACTTAAAAAAGTAAATACAAAGCAAGAAATGCTCATACTGTCTAGATGATTGAGAGACTTATTCACAGTATTTGTGCTGATGGCATACATAGATGTGGCAGCTAAAATTAAAAAAGCAGACTGAGTATTCCAACTATCGTAAGAACCTCCAGCTGAACCAACCAGAATCCCTATACCTGTAAATCCAATGATTACACCCAACATTGTAAATTTTGGGATGCGTATTTTAAAAAAAATACTACCAAGCAACAATGTGAATAGGGGAGTAGATGCAGACAAAACGCCTGTATAACCACTGGACAATTGAAGCTGAGCCATTGGAAAAAGAATAGCGGGAAATCCACTACCCAAAGAAGAAACCAAAATAAGATAAGGTATATCTTTTGAAGATATATTTTTGATGGTTTTCAATATCCACGGAAGAAAAAAGATCCCGGTTATGCACATCCGCAGTGCTGCAATTTCGATTGGATTAAAATGAATAAGCCCTTTTTTAATAAAAAAATAGGAACTACCCCAAGTCAACCCAATACCAAGTAGAATTGCCCAACCCAATAAATTTTTATTTGTGGACATCCATCCATTTTTTGGATTATTTACCATAACAGACAGCTATTGAAAATATCACAATTCAATAGCCCCAGCATTAAAACGTAGATTACTAATCTGTTTTGCCGTCATTTTCGTTCTCTTCAAGATTTTCCTGATCCAAAAGAGGCGGTTTTGTTTGACCTAAATAATTGGGAAGATTCATACCTGCCATATTAAAAAGATCTTGTAATGGTGGAACAGATCGGTACAAGCCCGATACAAATCGGGAAGTAGAATTTCCATCTCCTTCCGCATTTTGACCGCCCTCCCAGACAGTCACTTTATCAATGCGAATGTTTTTAATAGCCTCAACTTGAGTTTTAACCAGATCCTCTATCTTATCAGCGATCATCATCATGGCTGCATCCTTGGTATTTCCACCTGATGCCTGGACTATTTTTTCAAAACCTTCAGCTTGTTTGCTTAAAACTTCATATAGACCGCGAGCTTCTGCTTCTTGTTTCAAGAAAATTGCGTCAGCTTCACCCTTTGCCAAACGACGAATACGCTCAGCTTCAGCCTCAGCATCAATTTCCATTTTACGCTTTTCGATTTCCGCTGCAATGATTTCATCAGCTTCACGAGATGCTTGCTCTCGTTGAGCCCTTGCTTCTTCGGCTTTAGCCTCAGCTTGATACGCTTGTTCCATAGCTTTCGCCAATTGTATTTTTTCAGCTGCTAGGGATAAACGGTTGGCTTCTGACTCTTTCACTTTCCTTTGAGCATTTGATTCCGCAATAGAAACCATAGAAATATTTTCACCCTCAATAGAGCGAGCTTTTGCGACGGCTTCACCAACCTGAGCCGTAGCTTCCGCTTCAGCTACTTGAATCCGCTGGTCTCTTCGTGCATTTGCTTCACCAATAGCACCATCCCGATTTCGCTCTGCTACAACCATTTTTGCATCATTTACCGCTTTTGCCGCCGCCTCCTTTCCTAATGCTTCTATGTATCCACTTTCATCTTGAATATCAGTTACATTAACATTTATTAGCGTCAAACCAATTTTTTTTAACTCACTACCTACATTAGTACTGACATTTGACAAAAACTTATCCCGATCTGCATTTATCTCTTCAATATCCATTGTGGCAACACTCAGACGCAACTGTCCAAAAATAATATCTTTAGCTATATCTCTAATTTCGTCCATTGTTCTACCCAACAAACGCTCAGCAGCATTTACCATAACACCTGATTCGTTTGAAATCGCTACGGTAAAACGCGAAGGCACATTGACCCGTATGTTTTGACGACTCAAGGCGCCTCTCAAATCAACATCTATGGAAATAGGAGATAAATCCAAATAACCATAATCTTGAATAACGGGCCAGACAAATGCTGCTCCACCTGCTAACGTCCTTGCGGACCCACTGCCTGTTCTACCATAAATGACCAATATTTTATCTGAAGGGCATCTTTTATACCTAGATACCAAAAACAACAGCATAAGAAATGCTAAAAATACCAAACCAGCGAAAATGAAAAACATTATATCCATAAATTCAATAATTTAAATGTCTATGAAATAAGAGATGGTGGTTCAGAAAGTTCTTGGCTATCAAATGTTTCTAAAGGATAAACCACCAATATATTTTTTTCCATTACCTCAACAACTTTAACCTTGGTTCCTGTACCAATTGGGTCACCTTCTGTAAGGGCATCCATTTCTCGAATCGCGCCTCCAAGCTCAATAAGAATCCTTCCTGTACCTTTACGAAAACCAGGAATGGGAACATAAACCTCCCCCGTTGTGAATAAGGATTGATAAATATCGACATTGCCGGATTCACCGAGTCGGGCAAACATCCAAAATAGCCAGGCAACCAAAAGCATAGCAGCGAATCCAGCTATCAAAGCAATGACAATTGCGTAAATAAAACTTCCTTCTCTTGAAAGAACAAATACTCCAGTCCAACCAAAAAAAGTAAAAAAAGCAATAATACTGCGTACTGAAAATAATGCAAACTCAGCATCTAAATGATATCCTTCAGGTGCATCAGCACCATCGCTATCACCTGTAAAGTCAACTCCAATAAGATTAAGCACAAATTGAATTACAAATAGAACAGAAAAAACAAGTGATATGCCCCAGAAAATTTTCTCTGAATTATTCAAATCAACCCACCAATCCCCAATTTGCAAAACCATATGAAGTGATTAATTTTCTGCTAATTTACAATAATCATGCGTAAACATTAAGAAAAATCGACAAAAGTCAGATAATTACCCAAT
>CAYUZA010000289.1:0-2946 GCA_964449535.1 uncultured Saprospiraceae bacterium | reverse complement strand
TGCCCAGGATATAAATTTGGACAGTATACCCCTCAGACCCATTCTTGATTCTACTATACGTTGAAAAAAATCGTAGCAGTACCAAAATAAATGATAAGTCCTGTGATATCAACAATAGTGGTGATGGCGGGACTTGCTGCAACGGCTGGGTCACCACCTAGCTTTTTCACTATAAGAGGTAATCCTGAGCCAATTAAAGTAGCTGAAAACACTTGGACCATCATGGCCAAAGCAATAATGATACCCACGGAATAAATGGTGTGAAATGCTGGAATGGAGCTGCCCCATGATAAGATGAGGACTTTAAAAAAGGTTAAAACACCCAGGCTAAGACCCAATAAAAGTCCAACCCTGGATTCTTTGAAAACTATTTTTAGCCAATCGGTAAGCGATACTTGTCCAAGACTAAGCGCGGTTATGACCACAGTTGCTGCTTGACTACCCGTATTGCCGCCAGTAGCGGTCATCATGGGCATAAAGAGTGCCAAAATAATCATGCTGGAAAGTGTGTCTTCGAACGCATGTACTATCACCCCACTAAAAATACTAAGTACTGCCAGAGATGCCAGCCAAATAATGCGCTTGCGATAGTGTTTCCAGACGCTATCTTCGATATAGTCTGACTCCTGGTCACTCGGTGTCAAACCCATGAATTTTTCAATATCTTCCGTAGCTTCAGCCCTCAATATTTCCATGGCCTCATCGTGTGTTACAATTCCTACCAATTGTTGTAACTCATTTAATACCGGGATGGCTACCAAATCGTATTTTTCTACTTTTTGCGCCACACTCTCTTTGTCCTCATCTACGGCAGCATAGATGAAGTCCACATTCATGATGTCTGCAACCCGGGTACCGGGTTCGTACATTATGAGGTTTTTGAGTGTGATAAAACCCTTCATTTCCATCTCGTCGTCTACCACATATATATAATACACCATTTTTTTGGAAGGAGCGTCTTTTCTGACTTTTTCAATGGCTTGCTGACAACTCATATGAGCGAGAATGGTTGCAAAATCAGTGCTCATGATACCTCCAGCAGTATCAGGTTCATAAGAGCTCAAGTGCAAAACGTCTTCCCGAATGGGCTTGGATAGGTAGGGTAGTAGTTTTAGCTGCTCGTCCCGTTCAAGTGCCTGATAGAAGTCGGCTCGCACAGCAGAGTGCATGTTTTCGTACATGAGCGCGAATGTCATCCTAGGCAAGTTGGCAAACAAATAATGCTGCATCTCGAAATCCATATCGGCGAGGAGCATTCCCTGTTGATCCTCTGTAAATTGCAGCAACACCTCTGGCAGACGTTCCAGTTCAAGTTCCCACAAGATATCCGCCACCTCAATGGTGGGCATCTTTTGCATCAGCGGAATGTAGGAGATGATATCTCCTGACTCCAGGATTTCCTGCTTCAGGGTATCTTTTTCTGTTTCCTGATTCATGGTTTGACCTGCACGGATTGATTTGGCTTGCCAAAACTACGGTAAAATGCATTAAAAACAGGTTTTTTTGGAGCCTTTTAATGCTTACCCACCGCAGGTTTAAATTCTCTAGGGCAAAGAAATTTGAGCCATTAAATTTTTTGCAATTAATAGAACAATAAAGGTCAAGTCAATAAGTCTCCTTCCTACAAATTGTCAAAATTAGGATCTAATCGATTCAGTTTGGTGTTAAATTTTTTGATCATGCGTTTGTGGTCTCTCCGCGGGCTTTGTTTTTTGTCAAATATGCTTAAAAACACATTCCAAACACTGTTTTTTCGCATCTTACCCGGAAAGGGTGAAGGTATTGGTTTAAAGCTCTTGTCCATTATATAATAATGCCCCATTTCAACTGACTCTATATAATCGGTAAACAAATACCAGGTATCCAGGGTTGGGTTCAACAATATGGTTGCGGATGAATCAGGCTTTATTCTTGCAGCAATTGACTCTCCTCGTGAAAGTTCAGGTAATTGGTAATCATAAATATAGCATATTTTTGAGTATCGATATTCTCTGGAAAATGCATCTGCTATTTCATCATTACTTTTTGCTAATTCACCCAAAGCGTTTTCATATTGATCTACCCAATAGGATTGGTCAGGGCCTTTTTTTTCTGAAAGTGCCTTCAGTTTTTCCAATTTGCTGCGTTGGGAGGGCAAGCGAATGATAAGCGTACCTTGACGCAGATTTCTGGCGTGGTAAACAGCCAATTGATCATTTTTTAAACCGGGCGGACGCTGTGCGTAAATAGGCATACATGCCGTCATTGCCATGAGAAAAAACAAAGTGAATGGAAGCTTATTATAAATTTTTTTAGACATTATTTTTGATTATTGCGCTGGAATAAAAGTGGGGTATCAATATTCGAAAGACAAATATATTCCATTTTACAATTTCAACGTTTAAGAATGGGTGATAGGCTCTTTGCGGATGGATTTATGGCCTTTTACTTTGTAATCACTAATTTTGCAGCTTAATCACGCTACATATGATTCAGTACAGTGTTGATATGGATCAAATACAGGAAGAAGTAATCCAACATATGGTACACTTTGACCATTTGGATGCTATTTGTCGTAAAAAAATCATAGGTCAAACGCACATGATGCGCAGCCTTAAACTTGGGCTGCTCACACAAGGGCATATTTTGCTCGAAGGAATGCCTGGACTGGCAAAAACTCTCGCTATTCGCACTCTGGCCGAGGCTATGGATGGACATTTTTCCCGCATACAATTCACCCCGGATTTACTTCCATCTGATGTCATTGGTACTATGATCTTCGACCCGGGAGACCGTGCTTTCAGAGTTAAAAAAGGGCCAGTTTTTGCCAATTTTGTATTGGCAGATGAAATAAATAGAGCTCCCGCGAAAGTTCAGTCGGCACTCCTTGAAGTAATGCAGGAGCGACAGGTTACTATTGGCGATGAAACCTTCAGACTGGACGAACCCTTCTTGGTTTTGGCTACG
>CAYUZA010000288.1:0-2977 GCA_964449535.1 uncultured Saprospiraceae bacterium | reverse complement strand
ACTGTTTGTGGTAGGTCTTTACATCCACTAATTGATCGATGAATCCACTCTTTAACAATCATGTATTTCACTTTTGCGTGTTTAATTGGCTTAATGGCGTTCTGAAATTTCGTAGTTTTGAACCTATAAGTTTCTATTTATGACTAATCCAATTATTGACAAATACGCACATTTGCTGTTGCATTATTGCGTATCTATACAACCAGGTGATCGGGTGCTGATCAGATCTGGGTTTTTGGCTGAGCCCCTTTTAAAATCTCTTTATCGCCAAGCATTGGAAGCAGGAGCTATTCCGGAACTTATGGTGGAACTTGATCACCAAGAATACGCTTGGGGGCAGTATGCCATATCCCAAAATCAGTGGGATTATGTACCTATGCAGTACAGAGCCGCGATGGAGTCATTTGAAGCATATTTACTCATAAAAGCTCCAGCCAACACCAGACACGCCTACGCTGTTTCCACAGAGGCGAGTCGTCAAAGGCAGCTCGCATGGCATCCATATCAACAGATGTATTTTGAGCGCACTGCAGGATATGATCTGAAAAGAAATTTTTGTGTTTTTCCAACGCCTGCAGGAGCACAAGAAGCTGGTATGCATACGGAAATGTATGAAGAGTTTGTGTTTGACGCTTGTCTATTGGGAGAGGAAAATCCAAAAGAATCCTGGCTTGAAGTGAAGCGCAGGCAGCAATCTTGGGTGGATTTTTTAAATAAGCGTGAACGAATCAGGTACGTTTCCGATCAAATGGATATTACTTTCTCAACAAACGGACGTACTTGGATTAATTCATATGGGACGACAAACATGCCATCGGGAGAGATCTATACATCACCGGTGGAAGATCAAGTAAATGGCAGTATATTTTTTGATTATCCGCTTTTGTACCAAGGCAAAGAGCTTCAAGGGGTATCTTTTATCGTAGAAGATGGTTTGATCACTACATGGAGTGCAAAAAAAGGTCAAGAGATACTGGATGAAATCATGCAAGTTCCGGGGGCTAGAAGATTCGGCGAAGCAGCTATTGGTACCAACGATCGTATTCGTCAATTTACCCGAAATATTCTCTTTGATGAAAAAATAGGCGGAACCATTCACATGGCAATAGGACAATCTTACCTGCAAGCGGGAGGTAAAAATAAATGTAGTTTGCACCTAGATCTTATCGCAGATATGACTCGTAACGGACAAATTTATGCTGATAACGAACTGATCTATGAAAAAGGGAAGTTTCTAATAGCATAATGGGTTAAAAGGGCAATATCAGCTTACGAAATAAAGTTCCGCAAGCAAGGGTAAAGAAAAAGCTATAAAAAAAATTAAATGACCATTTTTTTACAGCTTATTCTTCCGCCCTTTTTAATAATATATTTTTACTTGAATCTGTAGCTCGCTGCAGTTGACCCGTAATAATAACTATCTATTCTTCCGTTTTTTTACGCTTAGTTTTGAAAAATTCGGCCACTTCTTTATCCTTCATAAACCCGTATTCTAAGAACTGATTGCTGAAAAACTTGCGAATATCCTGATATTCCTTGGATCGCTTGTCTGTGTAGGTTTTCAACAAGGTTTTTAAGTAACGCATAGATAATGCTTTTAACTCCTGGGCAAATTGCTCATTTCCAAAGATGCCCATATAAATTCGGTAGTACTTGTCTGTATCGAAATACTCCTGGTAGACTTCTGCATCCAGGTTGGATAGCAATCTGGTAAAATAGCCTAAGACATTGCGGCGCACGCATTCATTGAAAAGGGACATGCCCTCATACATACCATATACGTTTTGAACGGCCTCAATGGAATCTTCGTGCATAAACCCTTTAGATGCGAGGGTTGTAGCCATGGTATAGTACCGTGTTATCTCATCATCTGCCTTTTTGAAATCGATAAATTCTGCTACTCTGCGATCACAATCGCTGTTGAGCTTAAGTTTGGATTGAAAACGCTCCAGTACAAAGTTGAAATACACGTCGTTGAAATTCGACGCATCCCTAAGTTTATTGAGGATTACCTTCAACTTGGCTTGCTCTTTTTTCTCTATATCAAAGTAATTGATGAGTAAGCCTAATATCAGGGTGTGTTCCCTGCTGAAATGGAATGACTCATCATTTAAATAATGAATGAACTGTGGAACGAAACTGCTATTGTGAACATTGATTTCTGCGCGCGACTTGAGAAATGTGGACATCATGTAAAACAATGCCCTATTTTCAATCATGTCCTTTGGGAAAATAGCTGTTTGGTATCTGAATTTTGCAAATTGTCTTGAATAGGACGCAAAGGAAAGCCTGCGCTCATGTTCATGGATGAATTTTTCTAATTTTTGAGCAAGGAGATATTGCTTTTGTTTTTTGAAGGAAATGCGATCGATAAAATGCGTTGCCCAGATATCACTACTAAGGGCGAAGATTATTTGAACGGATTGCCCAATTCGATGTGTCAGATAATCAAAATTCGGGCTCTCGCAGACAGCCTTCAACACAAAGTCCAGGCGTTCCTGTGCGCGTACAAACTTGGTATGCTCATTAACTTCACCTCGTAATATATTGTATCCTAGAATTCTAGGCATATATAAGCCCTCGAAACGCTCATCTAGTAAGGCATCCTCCAAAGGGATCAATTGCAGAGGCTCTTCCAATGAAACCTCTTCATACAATGCTTCTATGGATGATTCGTATGCTTCGATCAAGGCTTTGTAGGAATCCTCGTCTTCCTCTTGCAGGTATGTAGCTAATTCGTCAGATTCCTGGATAGCTTCTGCTATTTCATCCAGTCTCTCGATATAAGATTTGTCAAGTGACTTCATAGTTTTTGTTTTAACAATGTGTACAATTCAGGACTGGCTATAATACAAGAGAACCTGAAAAAGAGCACTTTTTCAGGTTCCTGTTGCCATGTTGTCCATCTGGGTGCAAAAATAGGCTATTTTATGCGTAGCGGCAAATTTTTTGTGTAAAATTGGCAGGCAATATAGAT
>CAYUZA010000287.1:0-2978 GCA_964449535.1 uncultured Saprospiraceae bacterium | reverse complement strand
TAAATAAGATAGTATGGAACAGGGAAGCCGAAAACTGAATAGAGTAGGCATAAGCTAAATACACATTGTTATGCAAAAAGCAAATGATAAAAATTTAAATCCACAAATGGATTTAAATGCCTTCCCAGGTCTTGATTTGAATAGCGTTGGTCTGTCTTTTGAACAGTTAGATGCAAATCCAAGATTTCAAGGTGTATCAGGGTGTAGTGGTTGCCTATCTGACAACACAAATGCTACAGCGCAAAGACCAAGTGCCTGTATGAGTTGCGGATGAACCAATTTATTGAAGTTCGGGAGATAGTCTTCTTCTCCCGGACTTCTTAAATAATCGATTATGGAAAATTCATACGATGATAAATTTAGAAACATAGTGATCAATTCTTTAAATTTAAATGAAAGAATTGACTTGTATAAATATGGACATTGGAAAAAGCAGGACGCACCTCCATTAGCATCTTCATTCTTTATAAATACATGGCGAAATAATTTTGTCGGGATGCCATTAAACACTTTTGATAAACGCTTAGAGTGGAGTAACATATCCGTAAGCGATTTTGACAAGTTATCAAGTATTGAACCACAAGATTTTGCAATCCCAATATGGGCTGAAATTTCCAAACAAATCGTTTATTATTTTGAACATAACGCAGTATATCAAGTTCCCAATGAATTAAACTATTACAAGCAAATACAATTATCCACCCCATTCTTAGAAATATATAATGTTTTATCAAATTGGGGATTATCAAAGTTGTTTTCAAACAATATTTCATTGAAAATAACCGACAACGCCATTACTGATATTAGAAACGATTTCGTTGAAAATATTTCTTCTATCCTAACTCCAATACTTTTTGAAGAATTTAAGTCTGAACGTTTCATAGACAGCTATTCAAATTGTAAAATTAATAATCCCAATAACTTTAAAAGGAAAATCTTCTTTAATTGGTTAAAAGAAGGTGGCTTGATGGATGTTTTTTGCACGTATCCTGTATTGTCAAGACTAATTGGAGAATTTGCAATAAAATGGGAAGATGAATACTTTAAATTGTTTAATCGGTTAATCCATGACAACAAAGACATTCGTAAAGTATTCAATATTGATATTAGAGAATATTCGTTAAATAAAATTCAATCAGGACTTTCCGATTCGCATAATGGTGGCCAGTCTGTCAAACTTGTGCAATTTAGTTGTGGAGGGTCGATTATTTACAAGCCTAAAAACATTGAAATTGACGAGGTGTTTTATGAATTCCTAACCTGGTTTAATAATTTAAATGGATTTAAATCACAGTTATCACTAAAATCAATATGTCGAGCGAATTATGCGTGGGTAGAGTTTTTAGAATATCTGCCCATTAAAAATAATGATGAACTTAACCAATTCTATTTTAATGCAGGGGCATTTTTATGTATAGCTCACATTTTAAAGATCACCGATTGTCATTACGAGAATCTTATAGCAAATAACACTCACCTTGCTTTAATTGACTGTGAAACGGTTATGCACCCTCAAGTATTATTAGCAAACGACTTTGCCTCTAATAAATTATTAAGTCAGAGTTTTCTCCAATCAATATTCAGAACAGGATTTCTTCCTTCTTGGAGTTCTCACCTTAACAATAAATCTGTATTGGACATTAGTGGGTTAGGTGGATTTAGACACTGTAATTCCAATCAATCGAAATACATTTGGGAAGATTCATCTTACGATTCTGTTAAGCTTGTTCAACAACATTCTTACAATTATTTTCAATCAAAAAATCAACCAATACACAAATCATTCAAGGCGGTTGATTATTTAAAAGAGATAAAAGACGGATTTAAAAAAACGTATTTTTTGTTGTTGAATAATCAAGATGTTTTGTTGGACACACAAAACAGTCTTTTAAGCCATTTTTATAATAAGAAAACAAGATATATATATCGTGCTACAGAAGTATATGATAAAGTCATAAAATACGCGACTTCTCCCAATAATCTTAAACACGGTTTGCTTTTTAGTTTTGCAATTGACATTCTTTCAAGAGCACATTTAATGGAAGAATCAAAAACAGATTTTTGGAAAATATACCTTCATGAGTTTAATCAAATACACTGTTTAGACATTCCAATATTTTATTCTAATACATCTTCTGATTCAATTATTATTTGTGATGATTGTTATATTCCATTCTTTGAAAAGTCAGGATTTGAACTTTCAACGGAAGCGATTAATAAATTATCTGAAGAAGATTTAGCATATCAGCTAAATATTTTAGAGGGAGCATTATTTGCTTCAACAATTGAACCACTTCATATAATAAAATCCGAATTGCATATCAAAGAAAGAGAGGATATAAAAGCAAATGAGAATGATATGGTTGATTTTATAAAGGCTGCTGAAAAAATTGGAGGGGAGCTAATTCAAAGAAAAAACAAAGGGAATGATTATAATTGGCTCGCTATGTCCCTTAATTCAAAATCTGGTCGCTATCAATTTGGAACATTGGGCTATAATTTGTTTGATGGTTTAAGTGGAATAGGATTGTTCTTTGCCGCTCTTAATAAAGCAACTAATAATTATAAATACAAGCTATATGCTGAACGGGCAGTTTCGCCTGTCATGATTGCCTTTGAATCACCAAACAAAAGTGAAGTTGAAAAAATCATCCAATATATGGGCGTAGGTATTGCAGAAGGTGTCGGATCGATTATTTATTCATTGATGAATATATCAGAATATATTAACGAGCCGCAAATGCAACAAACCGCTTTAAATATTTCTTATTCCCTTACCAAGGAAATTATTCATAATGATAAGCAGTATGATATAGTATCTGGAAATGCAGGGTTAATCCTTTCTTTGTTAAAATTATATCGTTTGACAAATAATTCACGTGTAAGTGACATGTTAGATATATGTGGCAGATATTTATTGAAATCATTAAGTGTAAATTTAGATTTATATTTTAACACCAATATCAATAACCCATTAA
>CAYUZA010000286.1:0-2979 GCA_964449535.1 uncultured Saprospiraceae bacterium | reverse complement strand
CCATTACCCACTGGCAGCCCACGGTACGCAGCTACACGGATTACTATCCGTTTGGCATGGAGATGGCGGAACGGAGTGGGAGAGAGGGGGTGTACCGCTACAGCTTCCAGGCGCAGGAGACAGACGGAGAAGTGTATGGCCCCGGCAATGCCGTTAGCTACAAATACCGCATCCACGATGCCAGGATAGGGCGTTTCTTTAGTGTGGATCCGTTGTACCGGGAGTACCCGTGGAACAGTACGTATGCGTTTAGTGAGAATAGGTTGATTGATGGTGTGGAGTTGGAGGGATTGGAGTATTTAGAGCCTGAAGAAGCGAGAATAAAGATGATCGGTGGCGAGGCTCATATAGATTTAGAGAACTGCAACTTATCTACTAGAAAGGCGTGGCAATCTAGGAATGAGCTTGGAGGTTGGCCAACCGGGCATATTGGTTACCCGACCAAAATAGGCTCATTAATTCATCCTGATTTGCCTCGTATAAGGGAATCTTTTCATTTAGATAATACTTATGGTGCAACTGATCCTACTGTAAATCCAGGTACAATAAGAGTTCAGAATCCAATAGCAAAGAGCACAGGAAGACCAAACAGAGCTTTTAAAGAAAGAACTGTTACTGGTATACATCCTAGCACTAGGGGTTTTGCTGTTGTTTCTTTTTCTCTTAATGCAGTTAACTGGTCTAGAGAAACCTATGGTAATCTACAACAATTAGAAGACATAGAGTTAGTATCAAAGCATACTTTAATTTTGAATACTCAGGTATTATCTGACATTAATAGGGCTGTTGAAATAGGAATTATTCCGGACTTTTATAATAATATTGAAGACTTGGGAAATATTTCAAATGTTGTTTTGTCAGGGAGGAATTTTAGTGGGGATGATAAAATTTATGAAATAGGTATACAAATTGTTCAGCAAATATCTGGGAATTATAAACCACCCATTAAGCCTTTAGTTTTGCGTAAAATTTCAGATGGCGTTGATAATACTAGAGTAGATTTGGTTATTCCAAATATACAAGAATAAGTTATTTTGTAAATAATAACATAAGGTAAAATATGTTAAGGATATTTGTAGTTATATTGACGGTCGTATTTGGTTGTACCGACTCCAAAGACAAGATTGCTGGAGTATGGATAATTGATAAAGTATTAATTAATGATGATTATGCGGTTTGGGATTATTATAGCAATTGTTTTGTCTTAAATAAGGATTATACTTGTAGTTTACCAATTAGCGAATGGAGTGATAAAAACACTAGCAAAGAAAAAGGACTATGGGATTTACATAGTGAGAATGGTTTTCTTTTCATTGAAATAAAAACAGATAATAAATTATTTAATAGAACGTTTAAAATAAATGAGATAAAAGAGGTGAGGGATACAATTAGTTGGGGGATTTTGATGAAGATGTCATTAGTCGCAGATAGTGTTCAATTGGAATGCAGTAAGGCGATATATTGATTTATTGTCCCTTGAGAATTCAGTATATGATATATACTATATATAATAGCAGTCTATTGAGGCCGTTTTTCGATGAGTTGTAAGTTGGCTGACTTGATTTAGTGTATTTTCATGGTTGAACCCAACTGCTGCAAAAATTGCATTCATTTGCTTGCCTACCTAAACAGGATGCACATGCTTACAGCGCGTGACACTCATTAAAACACTTGGTATATTATAGACTCTCAAGACCACACCATAGCAAAGTGGATAAGAGGATAAGTATATAAGCGGATAAGGCTCATCGCTTCTCCATTCATACAAAATCAGCAACCATATCACTTCCCCAAGCGCTCCTCCGGCCTTGGGTTTTCCCGAAGTGTCGGAACGGGGTACCCACTAGCTGCAGACAGCGACAGAAAATCAGGCTGTTCGAAGATTCGGTGCGGGTAGGATCAAGTAGATACAACTTGTGCTTAGTTCTCAGTTGATTATATTTGAAGAATGGCTGCTCTCGCACAAATCAAAGAACAACTTCAGCATCAGCTAGGATACTTAGCTGAGAAGTATGGTGTCAAGTCATTGGCCGTGTTTGGAAGTACCAGCCGGGGTGACGCCACTCCAGAAAGTGACGTAGATATTTTGGTTGATTTCAACCGAGATATAGGTATAGAGTTTATCGACCTAGCGATTGAGTTGGAAGAGATGCTGGGTTGTAAGGTGGATCTGGTATCACGTAGAGGTGTAAAGCCAGCCTATCTCGAGGCTATAGAAGCTGATCTGCAGTATGTCTAAGCGCGATGAAAAACTATTACTGGAAGACATCCGGTTGTCGATAAATCGGATCAAATCCTATGTTGAAGGTTATTCTTATCAAGATTTTGAAAAGGACAATAAAACAATCGATGCGGTGATAAGGAACTTTGAAATAATTGGGGAGGCCGCCAATAGACTACCTGAATTGTTCAAAGAGAGCAACCCGGACATTCCATGGTTCAGATTGAGAGGATTCAGGAATCGGATTGTACATGATTATATGGGAATCGACTTGCTGATCGTTTGGTCAATAGTTGAAAACGATCTTGATCCAATGTTCGAGCAAATAGGCAAGCTCTTAGCAAAGATGTGATTTATCTAGACCTGGTGAGTGGCAATGTACATGAGGTAAAGTACCAGGAAGGCTCACAAAAAAGGGGAGAAGTTGAAAAGTTGAGAAGGGTAAAAGGACCCTCCTCTGACAGAGCTCTCTATACTAACACTAACCACGTCTCTTTCCCAAGCGCATCTCCGGCCTTGGGTTTTCCCGAAGTGTAAGAACAGGGTTCCCTCTTGCTGCAGACAGCGACAGAAAATCAGGCTGTTCGAAAATTCGGTGCGGGTAATAGAGACAGATTCCGGTGAATGAGGATATTATATGGACAATTTGGGACTGAGGTAAAAAAAGGGGATACCGCTGCAGTATCTATTTCTTTCTTCCCTCCCATTTTTTTGGATCTAATGCTGTATGAAAAACGGCTCGGACACTTACGATCTGC
>CAYUZA010000285.1:0-2985 GCA_964449535.1 uncultured Saprospiraceae bacterium | reverse complement strand
CTGGCAGCAACATCAAAGAAAACAGAACCGAAGAGGATGTACTTTATGAAATACTCCTCAAATACGGATTAGATTTAACCATGCCAATAGACCAAAAAGCAATTTCTGGCAAACAAGTATTCAATATTGGTATGGGAGCGTTGTTCATTTGTTTGGGAGATAACATTACCACAGCAGTAGCTGAAGGAATTGGTAAATGGAAGGAAGAGCTGCAACCTGCAACATGTAAAGTGATTTTTAAAGACACGGGCTTTACCGATGTTGAGAAAACCAACAGCATGCAAATTTTGAAACGCTATGGGATACTTGAAGTAAACACGATATAATTGTTAATGGTTAGTTGTTAATGGTTATTGGTTAATTGTTGATTATAAACGGTTCAGATATGGATGAGAGTCTATCAAACATAAATACCATCATTACGCTTAAATATTTGCAAGAGCAGCCAGAGAATCAATATTTTGAACGTAAGGGTATTGGTGAAAAAGAAACGAAACCAAGCAAAATTGCTGAGGAAATAATTGGTATGCTCAATGCGGATGGCGGTATTTTAGCGTTTGGCGTTTCTAATTCTGGAGAAATTCAAGATTTAACCTCTCTGGGTGAGGATTTGGATAAGTATCGAACGCTTACATTTGATTACATTCATCCTTCTTGTACTGTTCAGTTAGAAGAAATAACGGTTGACTATAAATTAGTTTTTTTATATCATGTGGAACAGGATATTGAGCAGGTATATTGTCGTAAAGACAATGAAAAGATCTTTTTACGAGTTCAAGATACGAATCGTGAATTAAATAGAGATCAAGTATCTAAATTGGAATATGATAAAGGTAAACGGCAGTATGAGGAAGAAATAATTACAGATTTTGATGTTGAGGACTTAGACTTACCTTTATTAGAAGAATACCGGCAAAAATTAAATTACAATGGATCTGTCATGGATTTATTAGTAAAAAGACATTTGGCTAGATTCAAAGATGGAGTATTTCAAATAAGAATTTCTGCAATATTATTGTTCTCAAAAGATCCGGAAAAGTATATTACTTCAGCATCTATACGTTACGTAAGATATAAGGGGAATGAAGCATTAACAGGGGTAAGTCATAATGTAGTTAAAGACGAGCGGTTTGAGAATAACATTCCACGTTTAATTGTGCGTTTAAAGGAATTTTTAAATGCTACAATGAATGATTACTACTTCTTAGATATGCGGTCCGGCCGTTTTCGTAAAGTGCCCGAATACCCCGAAGAAGCTTGGCTGGAGGGCGTCGTAAATGCGCTTTGCCATAGATCATACAATGTGCATGGAAACGCAATATATCTTAAGCATTTCGATAATCGCCTTGAATTTGTAAATAGTGGGCCACTACCTGCGCAAGTCACCATCGAAAATATTAAAACCGAGCGATTTGCGAGAAATCCAAGGATTGCTAGAGTTTTAGAGGAAATGGGATATGTACGTCAACTCAATGAGGGAGTATCGCGTATTTATGAAAGTATGGAAAAATCGATGCTCTCAGTGCCTGAATACAAAGAAGAAAATGGGAATGTTCACCTTATATTAAGAAATAAGATAAGCAACCATAATAAAACTATACATGATCAAGTGCTACAAAAAATAGAAAATCAATGGCCTGAATTTAATGATACTCAAAAGAAAATTGTGGAACATCTATTTTTTCATCATCACGGCACACTTAAAGATTTTGTTAGTGCTATCGGTATAAATGAGAAAACCATCAGACAATATTTGAATGAATTTGTGCAGCATGAAATATTGGAACGACATAGTAAAAAAATTAGAGATATTGACGCAGTTTATGCCTTCAAAAAGCTCTAAGGAAGACGAATATGAAGTTAAGGAAGGCGAATAAAAAGTGCTAAGTATTTGATAAACAATGCATTGAAACCGTTAAGGAAGAAGAGTGTTTAACTAAGGAAGAATCCGATGAAAATAAAATTTGACAGCAGTTTATCCTATCAACAAGATGCAATAGAATCTATTGTAGATGTGTTTAAAGGGCAAGAAACCTGCAACTCTAACTTCACGGTGTATTCACCAGATTTCCTGGCGAATCAAAAGTTAATCGAATATAATACGATAGGCTATGCGAATAAACTAAAATTAAATGAGGGACAACTGATAGAAAATATTCAAAAAATTCAACTTCGTAATGGCTTAAAGCCATCAATTAAGGAAGATTTACAAAACAAGGTTCTGGATCTGAGCGTCGAGATGGAAACAGGTACTGGCAAAACCTACGTGTACCTTAAAACCATTATGGAAATGCATCGTCAATATGGATTTAGTAAATTCATTATTGTTGTGCCTACCATCCCAATTAAAGAGGGTGTTTACAAGAGTTTACAGATTACCGAAAAACATTTAAAAGAGCACTATGCCAATGTAAACTACAAGTACTTCGTTTACGATAGTTCACGCTTAAACGAGATTCGGGATTTCGCTATCAGCGACCAGCTTCAAATTATGGTCATCAATATTCAGGCATTTGCCAAGGATGTAGATGATGATAAAAGCAACACCAACAGGATATTACTCAACTACAATGACAAATTGGGGTACAAACCCATTTCATTGATTCAAGATACCAGACCCGTTGTAATAGTTGACGAACCGCAGAGAGTATTAAATACTCCACTGGGTAAGAAATCAGTGAACAACCTAAAGCCACTAGCTATTGTTCGTTACTCTGCAACCCACAAAGAGAAAGTAAATCTTTTGTACAAGTTGGATGCAGTTGATGCTTACAACAAACAATTGGTAAAACAAATTGAAGTAGCCTCAATAAAAGTAGATGGTGCAGCTTCAGCTGGAGCATACATAAAACTTCTCCAAGTATCTAACAAAAACGGCTTCAAAGCCAAGTTAGAGTTGGATGTTAAAGGGAAAGACGGGAAATCAAAACGGGAAAAGAAAGACGTTAAACCAGGCGATGATTTGCTTCAGTTAACCAAGCTGGA
>CAYUZA010000284.1:0-2996 GCA_964449535.1 uncultured Saprospiraceae bacterium | reverse complement strand
TTCATGAAATAAGGAAGAATGATTTTGGTAAAGAACCACGGTTGAAAAGCAATACTGTTTCCAGCTCCCACATTACTCATGGCAATAAGGCGTTTGATTTGCTGCTTTTGCATTTCATCAACAATGACTTTCGTTGCATCTGAAATAAAGGTCGTTTGTTTACCGTAGCCCTTTCCGCCAACTCCCAGGCATTGGATGACTGCTTCTTGATGTTGTAAAACAGAAGCAACTGTTTTGGGATCTAATACATTGCCTTCGATAATTGTAAGGTCCTTATGCTTGATCTGAACTTTGGATGCATCGCGCACCAGAATGGTTACTTCATGTCCTTGTTTGAGTGCTTCTGCCAGAATACCTTGCCCCGAAAAGCCGGTAGCACCGAAGATGGATACCTTCATTTGTTTTATTTTAAGGTAGTTTTTTTTATGAACCCACACTTCACTATTTCTCAGCCATAATTTTGGCTGCAACATTTAATCTTAATTTTCCCGGAGGCATAATGCCGGAAAAAAATCCTAGTATTTTATTTTTGAAACCGGGTATCACATGTAGTTTTCCTTTCATCATGCCGTTGTAACCTTCCCTGGCAACATCTTGCGATGTCATGACCCCACTTGCGTATAATTTGGCGTTGTTCATATCAGCACGTTCCATGAAGTTAGATGCCGTTGCGCCGGGCGATAAAACGGTAACCGTTACACCTGTATTTTCAAATTCTTTATGAATCGCTTCCGATACACTGATCACATAAGCCTTGGTTGCGCCATAGACGGCAAAGTTCGGATCCGGTTGAAGACCCGCCATGGAGGCAACATTTAAAATTCTGCCTTTTCCACGCTTGACCATTTCTTTTCCGAAATGATAGCTCAATTCGGTCAGAGTCACCATATTCAATTGGATCATTTCTTTATACTTATCCATGCTTCTATTGATGAAGGCACCATAATCTCCAAAACCGGCATTATTCACTAAATAATTTACGGTTAAGTTGTTTGAATTAACCACTTTATAAACAGTTTGTATCCCTTCGTTGGAGGATAAATCAGCCACAACGGCAAATATATCTACCTTAAATTGCTCTTCGAATTCTTTTTTAATTTCCAGAAGCTTTTGCTCGTTTCTTGCCACAATGAGCAAGTTTGTTTTACCTGCAGCAAACAGTTTAGCTATTTCGTATCCTATTCCGGATGAAGCTCCTGTTATTAAAGCGATTTCCTTCATACCTATCAATTGATTGTTGATGCTCAATGCGATAACAATACAAAATTATCGAGAACAAGAAAGTTCTACCTGACACAAATGTGTCAAAATCTCTAAATCAACCCTTTGTCAACTTCTGTCGAATGCGAGTTAGCGTTTGGCGTTCCATTCCCAAAAAAGAAGAAAGATGGGACAAAGAAACCCGATTAAACAAATCGGGATTTTCTTGAATGAAATCGAGGTAGCGCTCCTCTGCTGTAGCAAAAAGAAAACTTTCAATGCGCCTTTGTTGGAACTTCAATACGGCTTCTGCTACCAAACGGCCATAGCGTTCAATGTTCGGGTATTTTTCGTAACCAGCTTGTATATGATCGTATGAAAGATTAACAAGAATCGACGGTTCAATACACTGAAAGTAATAGTTGCTTGGGGTTTTGGAGATAAATGCCGTGTAATGCGTGGCGTATCTATTCTCTCTAACAAAATTAACCGTGATTTCATTGCCCTTTTGATCTACATAAAAGGCTCGAAGCAAACCTTGATACACAAATCCAATTTCTTGTTGCAGGGCGTTTGCATGAATGTAAAAATGCTTTGACTTTAGATCAGAGACTGTAAGTCCATTCTTGATAAAAACCAACTCTTCCAACGTCAGTTTTGGGCAAAGAGTCTTAAAGGAACTCAAATACGCTGTTATCGCTTGATTCATCAAAACAATAAAACTTTACACTTCTGATCCCCGAAATGTACTTATCGATTTCAATGATTTTTAATCAATTGGCTTATACGTACAAAAACAGGATATTTCCCACAAACGAGCATTTGAGTTTTGATGTTGTGGTGTCACAAATAATTAATTGAATTCCAATTTTACAAATAATTCAGCTAATCTTACTCTCAGACAATTAAAAAGAGTGCCTTTAGCTAAATTCAAGACATTAATTAAGTTGCAGACACGTTCTAATAGTAACTCGTGACCACTGCTTAATTAATTATCATTTATCACACAAAAGGCAATAACTATTTGATCAGTCGCAATATCTAGCTGGCAGTATTGGTAGGATTCGGATAACCAAATTCACGATGATGATGATGATGATGATGATGATGAAACACAGATCCAATCGTATTTGAGAGCGAGAAGCTAAGAACAATAGAAAAAAGCGAAAAAATTAGGCCTCATTTTATTAAATAATTACAGAATACAAAAATAGCTTTTTGATTGACGAATACATAGATTTGCTTTTTATACTTACTTTATTTACACATTAAACCGTTCCTTGCTTTTTTGAGAATCCAAATTGCAAATTACAATGAAACAATAATCTATATTACGTATTTTGCAATCCAAAATAAATACGAAGGATCTAAATGTTCAGTAGAATAAGCGTAGCCATTATTATCCCTATCCCATTTCTTTTATTGTGGGGTAACATACAGGTTCATGGCCAGGACCTTTACAAAACACCCAGTGGCAGCAAATACCATCTGGCTACTTGTAAGACAGTAAAAAATGTCTCAACCAAGTTGGTAAATGCAGAGGTTATCCAAACAATGGGGCTTGGAGCATGCAATATATGCAGACCCCCTGAATACAGCTATATTAGTGCAGGCACATTTAAAGACAAATCAGTTGGTCAATCCGCCCCAGTCCAATGTAACGGCATAACAAAAGCAGGAACACGATGTAAGCATCTAACAAGAATAGCCAATGGGTACTGTTATCAGCACGGTAATCAAGCAAAATTTTAATGTCACAGAGACTGGATGCAAGACCTCTTCATTAACAGGAGGTT
>CAYUZA010000283.1:0-3023 GCA_964449535.1 uncultured Saprospiraceae bacterium | reverse complement strand
GAATGAAAAATTACACCAAGAGATTAGACAATCTTAAGACAAGACGTACTGATAACCTCCTTCAAAAAGCATACTTGTCAGAATCTTTCAGTAAAAAGGAATTTGGCGAAAGCACAAAATATGCGCTTGAATCTATGAAGGAACTCGACAAAAGCTACATTAATAACACTTACGAGGCGTCAGAAAAAGTGAAAACCAATTTAACGAAAGGCTATAACCAAAGAGGTATATCCGTATCGTACAGACTTCAAGGGTCTATTGAAACAAATACAAGTATTAAATTTCATAGTGATATTGACATCCTAGTACTCACAGGCAAATTTCACACATTGGAACACCCTTTGGTTCCAGCTTCTCCTTATCAGGGAGAACCCATAGATGATTTAAAAGAGTTACGTAAAGAATCTTTTACAATTCTGGATTCTACATACAAACAAGTAGATGACTCAAAACCAAAGTCTATTCAGGTGTTCCCTACCGATCCAAAACGTAAAGTAGATGTTGTTATTGCCAACTGGTATCATACTATTGAATGTAACAACAATGGTTCTATTGAGAAATACAAAGGTGTTCAAATTTATGATAAGAAAGAAAATTCAAGAAAGGATGATTTTCCTTTTTTACATATTTCAAGGGTGAATGAAAAAGGAGCAGCATCAAATGATGGCTTAAAAAAGCTTATAAGGCTATTGAAAACTTTGAAAGTTGATGCTGATTATGAAATAAAACTAAGCAGTTTTGAAATTACCTCAATTATATATGACATACCTTTAAGTGCATTGATAAAGCCATCAAATCAAACATTACTATTATTGCCTGAGGCAAGTAAACAATTAGATAAAATTATTAACGATAAGAGATACCGTGAAAATTTGCTTTCTCCAAATGAAAAAGAATTGGTATTTGGTATTAATACCGAAAAGATTGTAGAAATAAAAAAACTAAAACTAGAACTTGATGAATTAATACAAGATATTAATGACGAATTAGGTAAATCCTATAAAAAGATTGATAATCAAATATACTATTAAACATGCGCCCTAGAGTATTTATTGGGTCCTCTTCCGAAGGACTAGAAGTCGCCAAATATGTAAAACAACATCTACAAAAAGATTTTGAAGTCTTCTTGTGGACAGATGATATTTTTAAAGCTAATCAAAGCTTTTTAGATACCTTATTAAAAGAAGCTGGTTATTTTGATTTTGGAATCTTAGTTGCCACAAAAGATGATTATACCAAATCAAGAGATAAATCATTCGATACCCCAAGAGATAATGTAATTTTTGAATTTGGACTTTTCTTGGGAAGATTAGGTGCTTCCCGTGCATTTATTGTTCAGGAAGAAGGAGCAAAACTACCTTCAGATATGCTGGGAATAACTGTCCCACGCTTCAAAAATGAGCTCGACCTTTCAAAATCAGAAACCCTAAACAATGAGATTGAAAAAATCAAGAAAACAATTAACGAGAAATATACTTTAGGTGAACTTGGCTTGCTTCCTTCAACAGCCTTAGCAATTGGCTATTTCTTCAATTTTATTTCAATTGTTTGCGAATCACTACAGGCCAAAAATGAAATTTTAGTTGATGAAATCAAATTCAAAACTTTTGAATTAAACATTGTTCTCCCTAAAGATTTAGATTCCGATATTAAAAAAAGGGCCTCCATTTATTTCAAAAAAAATGAACTAAATCAAATTCCATTTGATACTAATGGTCGAAGTTTTCCCGTATATGTTACATACACTAAAGAGGAGAAAAACATGTTGAAATTATACGATATGCCTACAACTTTAAACGGTATTGATAAGGCAATTGAAATGTACATGCAAAAGGGGCATATTGGTAAAACTACTCAACAAAAATTATTGGAAGAGCGAGAGTTGAGAAATTTTCAGCAAACTCTTCAAAATCTAATTAACAATGATTCGTTTTGCCGCGATAATGTAAAAATCATAACCGAATAAAATGGCTTTAATAAACTGTCTAGAATGTAATCACTTAATGAGCGAAACTGCTTCAGTATGTCCAAATTGTCACAAGCCGAGAAATGCAGAAATTCACAGGTGGTGTATTCATTGTGGTAAAGTCCTGGAGCCCAGAAAACGTAACTGCCCTTCATGTAATAATTTTCAAACAACAACAAATAATTCACTAAATATGACAACAGAAAATTCAAAAAGCAACACAAATATATTTGCATTAGCATTACTTTTCACTTTTGGAGCAACAATAATGTTTTTTGCTTATCCTTACCTTGTAACTCAGTCTGTTGGAGAACCTGTTGTTTATAAAAAACAAGATGCTATTGTAAACAAAATTAATGAACTGTATGTTTATGTTGAAGCTACTCCTAAAGATAAAGATTCATATAACGTTTTGGTGCTTTTGAAGGTGATAACATCATCGAGATGGTAAATTCTATTGGAATTGGTAAAGAAAAGACCGGTAAGGTTTTAGAAAGCGTACTAAACTTAGGAAAACAAAACATTAATTTTCATGAACAACTTGTAACTATAACTGAAAAAGTAAAGGAGCAATATCCTAACGCTCAAGGTGTAATTTTCTCTAATCGGGTTAAAAAGTGTGAGGTAATTATGTTTAACATTTAAGAAAATAGAGAAGTTAAATTACCGATATATTTCTAACCATTCTCTAAAAAAGCATGTTAAACTTTTATTTGATGAAAAATACAATCAACTCGAAGAGTGCAAAATACAATTAATAAACCCCACCTACGACAGCATATGTGAGACAATAAAAATTGCTGATAAAATTCTATTGGAAATTAAATTGTATCCACAATAGTATCTCAATTATCTTTATAAATTTAACCGAATTCTATCTCGATTGTCTTTTTTTTAAGGGTATTGATAAGTTTTATGAAACCTAGATCCCGGCATAGTATCATCAGGCCGTACAAATTTAATTATTGTGTCTTGGAAAGTATAAATTGATTCTGCATTTGGCCAGTTTTCGGTAGCATACTTAAATCCTTTAATAGCATAAGGAAAAACATTTTGT
>CAYUZA010000282.1:0-3024 GCA_964449535.1 uncultured Saprospiraceae bacterium | reverse complement strand
AACAACTCAATTCATAAAGTGCGAGGCTTATATCTAATTTTAGAGGGTAAAGTTGTAAACTACTGTATTATAGATTTTACTCCAGCTATTAATCATTCTTTTGACCACTGTATTGTATATTATTCTTTCTTGATGTTCGCTTTGAGTTCTTTAAAAGTCTATGACTACAAATTGTTTATAGTACAATCGATAGGTCTACTGCACTTGATCCACCTCCTCTTTCAAATTCCTTTAAAACTATTTTCGGCTGTAATTTGGAGCTTCTCGTGTAATTGTTATATTATGAGGATGAGACTCGTTCATTCCAGCAGCGCTAATTTGAACGAACCTTGCTTTTTGTAATTCTTGAATAGTTGCAGCTCCACAATAACCCATGCTAGCTCGAAGACCGCCAACGTATTGAAGCATCACCTCAGAAAGTTGCCCCTTGTATGGAACTCTACCTTCAATACCTTCTGGTACTAATTTTTTAACATCTTCTTCAACATCTTGAAAATAGCGATCTTTAGAACCAACAGCCATTGCACCTAATGATCCCATCCCTCTATATACTTTAAATTTTCGACCTTCGAATATGATTGTTTCACCAGGGGCTTCTTCTACTCCGGCAAAAAGGCTTCCTGCCATTATGGTATCAGCGCCGGCTGCAATGGCCTTTGCGATATCTCCAGTATAACGTATGCCGCCATCACCAATGACTGGGACACCTGTATGGGCAATAGCTTGTTTAGCAAGGAAAATGGCGGATAATTGTGGGACTCCTACGCCAGCTACTATTCGAGTAGTACAAATACTTCCTGGTCCTACTCCTACTTTAACAGCGTTGACACCGGCATCAACTAAGGCTTGGGCACCTTGGCCGGTTGCGACATTGCCTCCTACAATTTGGAGATATGGATATTGTTTTCGTATATTTTTAATCATTCGAAGGACACCTTCTGAATGTCCATGGGCAGTATCCACTACGACTACATCAACTCCCATGTGTATTAATGCCTCTACCCTATCCATGGTATCGGATGCTATTCCAACGGCGGCACCAACTACTAATCTACCGTGTGAATCTTTGCATGAAATGGGGTAATCCTTTTCTTTTATAATATCTTTATAGGTGATTAGACCCATAAGTCGATACTCATCGTCTACAACGGGTAATTTTTCAATTTTGTGGCCTTGTAAAATAGATTTTGCCTGATTTAAGGTTGTACCAACCGGAGCTGTGATAAGATTAGTAGAGGTCATCACTTCAGCAACAGGTCTATTTTTATCGGATTCAAATCTTAAATCACGATTGGTTAGAATACCCATCAAACGATTGTCTTCGCTAACTATAGGGATGCCTCCTATTTTATACTGATTCATTAAATGCTGGGCATCTCCTACCGTTGCTTTGACAAAAAGTGTAACTGGATCTATAATCATTCCACTTTCGCTTCTTTTTACGGTACGTACCTGGTCAGCTTGTTGTTCTATAGTCATATTTTTATGAATGATGCCTATGCCTCCTTGCCTAGCAATGGCGATAGCCAAGAACTGATCAGTCACAGTATCCATTGCTGCAGAACAGATAGGGACATTAATATGTAAATCAGTTGTAAATTTTGTCCTTAAATCTACCTCTCGTGGCATCACATTAGAGTGATCCGGGACTAAAAGAACATCATCAAAGGTAAGGGCTAGAGTGCCAAACTTGTCGGGTATATTTCTGCTTGTTTCCATGCGCAAAATTAACACTTATTGTATGAAACCATTGTTACCTCATTAATTTTTTGTTTTTTTTACTTTCTAATTTGGTCTTATATTTGAAAGCCTGTAACATTACGTATAGAATTGTTGATATTATGTTTAGTGCTTTAAGTCCAGAATTTTTCATGAAACAAGCTCTTAAAGAGGCGCAGATAGCGTTTGAAGAAGGTGAAGTTCCTGTGGGTGCGGTGATTGTTCATCAAAATAGGATAATAGCCAAGGCACATAATCAAACTGAGAAACTACAAGATGTGACAGCCCATGCTGAAATGCTTGCCATCACATCGGCTGCTGGTTTATTGGGTGCTAAGTATTTGACAGATTGTCAAATATTCGTTACTCTTGAACCATGCCCTATGTGCGCAGCGGCTTTAAGGTGGGCACAAATAAATGATCTTTTTTATGGTGCTGAGGATTTGAAAAATGGTTTTATGAGTGTTGGAAAAGAACTTTTGCATCCTAAAACAAAAGTACTATATGGGATTCATGAGGAAGATGCGAAACGTTTAATGCAGGTATTTTTTAAACAACGACGTTAGACCTCTCTTTTTCTTTTTTCCTAGATTGATTTGTACTCAACTGTCTGATTAATTCGTTATCTCGTAGATTTATTTTATTCTTAGGTCATGGTGATACGGATTACTTCAATTCTACTCTGCATTATGTTTTTAATTTCTTGCAGCTCAAGTAGACAAGTTTTTACTAAGGAGCTAAAGACTGCTGCAGTCAACCATGATTCAGATTTGAAACGTATTCAATTTTATCTCTCGAGAGATGTAATCTTAACAAGAAGAATAGATCAAACGAGATCACAAATAAACCGTGGTAAAATTTTAGTCAAGGATGGCAGTAGGTATGAAGAGGTTATTATTCGTGCTCAAACTCCAGGTCTTGTATTATTTTCGCCTGATGGCGAACGGTTAGCAGTTAGTTTTGATCCTGATGGTGCTTATCTTATGTTTGGTCCGAAATCTAAAACGGGTGAATATGTTTTGTTGGCTTCCAAATGGGAAAGAAATCGGGGTTGGATTACCTATGGTGATAAAGAATATGAGACATCTTCAGAGAGTGCAAACGCTTTTTTAATGGCTGATGCTTCTTTTGTTAGAAAGGTAGTGGCTAATCAGAAGATAGTAAAGGGGCGACAGTTACGAGATTAATTCCAGTTAAAATTTTCCGGGATTTCAGCTAGAATAGAGAAAGTTGGTCCTAAAGACGTCATAGCATATTTCCCCAAATCATTTTTAGGTTGACCTATTAAATAGTCAGCGTGAAAGG
>CAYUZA010000281.1:0-3043 GCA_964449535.1 uncultured Saprospiraceae bacterium | reverse complement strand
TTGCCTTGCACGACTCCATTATTATATACTCCTTGGTTATAATCAAAGGAAGTAGGCTGTGCCGCTTCTTCGATATATTCCCAATCTTCACTCTCTTCGTTTATCGTGCTGCCTTCTGTAAACGATATAAAAGTTTTGGCTTGCCATAATTTTCCGTCAAATATCGCATATTGCCCCGGAAAATACGATCTTTCTGGATTGTAGGCTAATGATCCCGTGTCATAGGCAGTTCTAATAACAAATCCGTTATCAGGAGCATTAACTTGAAATTTATAGGTTTGACCTCTATAGAGTGTAAGCGTAGGATTATTTTTGAAACCATCAGGAGTAAAAATAAAGAAGTTTTGATCTGCGGTATCAGTAACTGTATACGTACTAACTGTTTCTTGTTGAATTCCTGATATTGTAATAGTTTCAGGACCAACTGGAAGCCAAAAATATTCTTGAAAATTTATAAATTTATCCCAATCAATATTAGGATCGTATGAAGCAAACTTAGGCTGTACTAAATTATCAATATTACTAATATCTGCTTCATATATTGATAACTGATTAATTAAATCATCAAACCCAAATGATTTTTCAATCTTTCCTTCGTCGTCTCTTAATACCAGCGCAGGATGTAATGAGTATTTGTTTCTTAAATTAGTTTCAGCTCCGCTAGACGGTATGTACACATCAGTTTGAGGATTATATGTGGGTGTAATTTTTGATCCAACAAATCCATTTATGCGCTTAAGTTCAGGTACTTGATACAAAGGATCAAGTGTACTAGAAAGGAACTTACTGTTTCTCTCAGTTTGAAAATAACTAGGCAGTAAATTTACTGATTTTCTTATATTTTTGTTCATTTAATTATTTAACCATACACTATTTTATTGACTACTTGTTATTATTGGAGCGGTATTCAATTCGGTTGCCGTTAAATTTGTAATTATCTGTATATCGTTTACTGTTGCGCCGCTTATAAAGATTTCATTACTTTGTGAGTTAATTTCAAATAAACTACCAAACGGAGTTGATGAAGACTTTGGAACAATTACAAAATTAGTTATATCAGGTGTCATTATATTTAAAATATATGTAGACAATTCACCAAAATTAAAAGTTTGACCAAAATCCCAGTTTTCAATCGCAAAGAAATCATTGATTGCTGATAAAATTCTTGTTTGTAAACTAGTTACACTTAAAGTACTTGACGAACTTTGAACGGCTTTGAATGTTGCTTGTAATGAAGGTACTGCTTTTGGTCCAAATAATACTTTATACTTTGCAGGATGATAAATTATAGTATCACTAATCCCTTTAATTGGGTCAAGAACAAGAGAATAGTTAGCCTCTAGACTTTCCGAAGTCGGTGGCATGGGTTCAACTCCGGCTCCGCTAGCTAACCAATTTCTATAATTTAAATTATAATTTTGACTTAGTAAATAAATGTCAATAATATTCATTTTACTAGGGTCAAGTCTACGATTTCTCGAAGCATTATGCATGTATTGAAATTTAAGAGAACGTCTACCAACTTTAGCGGTATATTTTGGTTCTAAATCAAACGAAAACGTAGTAGATTGCCACCGTTGAACAACATCTAAATTATAAAAATAATACAGTTGTCCATCAACTCGGTTGGCAATTGGAACACTGCTTGGGGTGGGATACGCAAAAATAGGTTGGGTATATAATTCCTGGTTGTTTCCATTATTAAGAATCTGATAATAGACAAATTTGTCTCTAAATCCAGTCTGAACATTGATACTATCCGGTGATACAATATTATCAAACTGGTCAGGGTCGTCAATTGCCCCATCATCTTCTCGATCGTAAAAACTTATTAAAACTTTTTTAGGTTGAACATACCCGTCAGATTCTATTATCGAATCATCTATTTGCCATTTATAATTTGTTCCTAATGCATTAGCTGATATAGGGCTTTTGTTAATTGATAAAATGTCAATTTGATCTTTGATTACTTGATTATTAACAAAATCAAAGTTTTTACTACTTGTATCTATATAAAAGGTAGTTTGCTGTTGACTTTCAAACACATATCTAAGACTACGATGCCTAATTTTATATTGTTTGCCTGTCCACTCAAAGGCAACTAGCCAACTAGCATCTCGATTTATA
The DNA here is from genome assembly GCA_964449535.1 of uncultured Saprospiraceae bacterium. Lineage (GTDB taxonomy): Bacteria > Bacteroidota > Bacteroidia > Chitinophagales > Saprospiraceae > SLDF01. The sequence continues at coordinate 916 of CAYUZA010000281.1, read as the reverse complement.
TTTGCAATATCTCCTTGAAATTCAAGGCTGAATGAATTACTAAGATTAAGATTGCCATCTGAAATAATAAACCAATTTCTAGTGTTATTACTTAGAGATAATCCAAAATTACGACGTGCTTGTATCAGATTGGCAATATCAACTTCAAGAGAATATGTAATAGAATTTTGGTATGGTGGGATAATTTCTACTGGAATTGCGCCCGCTGGTAATTTACCAGTGATAACAACTGGCCCTAAACCGTTTGCTAAAGTGCCCAATCCATTTGCAGTACCATCAGCAACTACAGACACTATTTTAGCCCAAATATATGTAACCGTTGTATCATCACTTACAGAGGTAAACTCATTATTCTCCGTAAAAAACCCAGTTGGAGATATAAATTTAACTAAAGACCCGGGTTTTAAAAATTTTAAATTGTTTGAGCTGAAACTTCCAACTGAAACAGGGCCTGATGCAGAATTTATAAACCCAGTAGTTTGATTGGTAGTTGAAGATACTTTACTCCACTGAATACCGTACCCGCTAAGATCAATTCTTGGATAACGAGTTTTATCTAAGTATAATGATTTTAAACCCGTTGAAGCTATAATATCCGATAGTGTAGTCTTAATCATTGAAAAAATTTGATTACGAGATATAAAAGAAAAATCTAAATCGTCAGCTACGTCCTCTTTATAAAGAATTCCATCGGTTGCAAAAATATTAGTAGAGCTATAAGCTCCGCTAACGTCATTTAATTCATAATATTTGCTGATTCCACTACTAACTCGGTTTATACTTTTAACTTTAATAATATCCGAACTAACATTCAGTGGTGCAATATTATAATCTTCCCCGGTTATCATTCTATTTTGTGTATAATATGTTTGAGGAGCTTTAAGTTTAATGTCTTGATCAGATTCACTTGCAGAAC
>CAYUZA010000280.1:0-3067 GCA_964449535.1 uncultured Saprospiraceae bacterium | reverse complement strand
GCTATTTTATTGTGCTACTCATACAAATGGCATGGTTTATTGAAAATTCAGAGCCAATAATTCCAAACATGGGCCTGAATTTTATTTTACATTGGAGAGAAATATCCCAAAAGATTCAAAGCACAAAATCTAAATTGCAAAAAAAATGAGTGAAAATAAAATACGCAGGAACAGATTATTGCTGGCAAATATTTTAGTGATCATCATTCTTATTTTTACCCCAAGTGGTGGCAAAGTTAAAGTGGAGCACTTGGACAAGGTAGTCCATTTTAGCCTATTTCTGATGTTGGCAATCAATGCCTGTTACAGATACCAGAAAGCTGAACAACGAGTAGATGCTTTAATCTGGTCTATATTGTTCGGGCTAACCACGGAGGTTTTTCAGCAATGTATACCGGGTAGAGTTATGGATATGTATGATGGGATAGCCAATACACTTGGAATAATAAGTGGATATTACATCTACCGCAGATACAGCCCTCCATTAGATAAAATCATTCTAACACTTGGAGCCTGAACAGGATTTTTTCTGAGAATCCTGATGAGGTTTGAAGATTTGAAACATGTAGGCAGTATAATTGTGTATTCCATAGTAACATGCCCCCCTCTCCCCCCTAAAGTACTTTAAAAATTCAAATTTAAAGTTATTCATTTCAGCTTTAAATATTAGAACCCACGATGAACCCTTTGAGCTGGAATAAGTGAGATGTTTGAAATTGTGGAAAAGGATAGGTATTTTTGGGAAAATTTGTAAATGCTCAATATCTGACTTACCAGTAAGCTTACCAGTAAGCGAGCAACCGTAAAAAAAGACACGACTACAAAAAAACAATTGATACGAACAAGAAAAAAGTATACCATTTTGACAGGTGACCAATGACATAGAAACGATATAACAAACGGACAGCAAATTAGCCGAACTATCTGCCGACGGGCGGACTAAAAACGAAATAATACTTAACAGAATATAATGGCGAAACAAAAAGCGACAACGGAAGAACCTTTAGAGAAACAACTCTGGAAAGCAGCGGACAAACTCCGTAAGAATATTGATGCTGCCGAATACAAGCATATTGTTTTAGGTTTAATCTTCCTGAAATATATCTCAGATGCTTTTGAAGAATTGTATGCAAGACTGAAAGCAGACGAAGCAAACGGTGCCGACCCCGAAGACAAAGACGAATACAAAGCTGAAAATGTGTTCTTCGTTCCGCAGGATGCCCGGTGGAATTACTTGCAATCCAAAGCGAAACAACCTGAAATCGGCAAGTTTGTAGACGATGCCATGGATGCTATTGAAAAAGAAAACGCTTCCTTGAAAGGTGTTTTACCCAAAGTATTTGCCCGACAAAATCTTGACCCGACCAGTTTAGGCGAACTCATTGACTTAGTTGGAAACATTGCCTTAGGTGATGCTAAAGCAAGAAGTGCCGATGTGCTCGGACACGTTTTTGAATATTTCTTGGGTGAGTTTGCCCTTGCAGAAGGCAAGAAAGGCGGGCAGTTCTACACGCCAAGAAGTGTTGTAGAATTATTGGTCGAAATGTTGGAGCCCTACAAAGGACGGGTATTTGACCCTTGTTGTGGTTCGGGGGGTATGTTTGTGCAAAGCTTGAAGTTTGTGGATAGCCATGCAGGGCGGGTAAACGATATTTCTATTTACGGACAAGAAAGTAACCAAACTACTTGGCGACTGGCTAAAATGAACCTGGCAATTCGTGGCATTGACAGCTCACAAGTGAAATGGAACAACGAAGGTTCTTTTTTGAACAATGCACATAAAGACCTGAAAGCCGACTACATCATTGCCAACCCACCGTTTAACGTAAGTGATTGGGGTGGTGATTTAATGCGAACCGATGGACGCTGGCAATACGGCACACCACCCACAGGCAACGCCAACTTTGCCTGGATGCAACATTTTATTTACCACTTAGCACCAAGCGGACAAGCAGGTGTAGTATTGGCGAAAGGTGCTTTGACATCTAAAACCTCAGGCGAAGGAGACATAAGAAAAGCTTTGGTGGAAAACGGCTTGATAGATTGTATTGTAAACCTGCCTGCCAAGTTGTTTTTAAATACTCAGATTCCGGCTGCCTTATGGTTTATGAGCCGTAACCGCAAGGGTGGTTCCTTCCCCTCCTCTGGAGGGGTGCCCGAAGGGCGGGGTGGTTTTAGAGACCGCAGTAACGAGATTTTATTTATTGATGCCCGAAACTTAGGGCATTTGATAAACCGCAGAACCCGTGAACTTTCAAAGGAAGATATTGATAAAATTACCAGCACTTATCACGCATGGAGAAATTCCCCTCCTTTGGAGGGGGCAGGGGGTGGTCAATTCCCCTCCGATGGAGGGGTGCCCGAAGGGCGGGGTGGTTATGAAGACATCCCCGGCTTCTGCGCCTCCGCTCCCATCAGTAAGGTGAGAGAACTCGATTATTTGCTTACACCAGGCAGATACGTTGGCTTACCCGATGAAGAAGGCGACTTCAATTTTGCGGAACGCTTTGCCAGTTTAAAGGCAGAATTGGAAGCTCAATTGAAAGAAGAAGCGGAATTGAACAAGATAATAGCGGAGAATCTTTCAAAAATTAAGATGCCTAATGAGTAGCGATAACAGTATGGAACTAATCAAATCTGAGCATATCCAGAACCAAATCTTTTTTGTACGTGGTGTTCAAGTAATGCTTGATAGTGATTTGGCTTTACTTTATCAAACAGAAACCAAATTTATAAATAGGGCAGTAAAAAGAAATCCTCTAAGATTTCCTGAAGAATTTATGTTTCAATTGACTGAAAACGAGTGGGCAAACTTGAAGTGCCAAATTGGAACCTCAAGTGCTCATGGTGGAAGACGAACACTGCCATTTGTTTTTTCGGAACATGGAGTTACCATGCTTTCAGCTGTACTTAATACTGAAGTGGCTATTGGTGCCAGCGTCCAAATCATGAAAGCATTCGTTGCGATGCGAAAATTTTTATTAAATAATGCTTTGGTTTTCCAGCGACTAGACCAAGTAGAATTAAAACAACTCAAAACTGATGAAAAACTAGAGCAAATTTTAAA
>CAYUZA010000279.1:0-3077 GCA_964449535.1 uncultured Saprospiraceae bacterium | reverse complement strand
ATAAAGAAAAGGGTGAATTTTGTGTCCGGTCTGAGGAGGATCCAACCATTGGAGGGCTGCGCTTGAAGCGGTGGTTTCGTACCAAATTTCAACTCTATCAGTGAGCGGAGCGATGGAGATTGTGAGCGCCGAACCTTTTACAGGATCAGGTTCAGACAATGAAAAATCAGATTCCCTTCGATCTTTGCCTATAAAAACTTTTTTAATAATTAAGCCTCTACTATCCAAAACCAAGGATTCAGACTTGTTGTTTCTGATGCGAAATTGTACTTTACCTTTTATGATTTTTTCATTAAAATCTACGGTTAGATCCAAATTCATATGCTCTATGCTGGCTTTGTCGGGTTCAGCGTAGGTATGCGGGTCATGGGTATAAGGCAAAAGAAGTGTGTCATAGTCTACCTTATCCTGACTTCCATTACATGAAATACTTGCCGCGACTGCGCACCATCCAAATAAGCCAATGAGGCTGTATTTTATGTATTTATTTATGCAAAATCGCCTTTGATCTTTCATGAAATTACTTGGTCAAAATCCAGAAAGCAAAGAACAAATATACTGAATCAAAGTGGTACTTTGTATTACACTTCAACGAATTGCCAAAATTGTATTCAGCTACTTTTACTATCTGTATACCAAATCACGCAGACTGCGCTATTTAGGCTGATTTTTTACTGAGGTCGGACTCTACCAAACCATCTTTAAGGCGAACAATACGCTCTGCAAATTCGGCAATATCGGCCTCATGGGTCACCAAGATAATGGTGTTACCCCTACGGTGTATTTCGTCAAGAATTCCCATGATTTCATGGGAGGTCTTACTGTCGAGATTACCAGTGGGCTCATCAGCCAAGATAATGGCTGGATCATTAATAAGGGCACGTGCAATAGCTACACGTTGTCTCTGCCCACCCGACAATTCATTGGGGCGGTGATCTTTTCGCTCTGTTAAGCCCACGCTTTCCAATACTGAGGCCGCTCTCTGGAGGCGCTCTTGTCTGGATACGCCTGCATAAACCAGAGGCAATGCTACATTTTCAAGCGCTGTGAGTTTGGGTAGCAAGTTAAATGTTTGAAATACAAAACCAATTTGCTTGTTGCGCACATCGGCCAATTCATCATCGCTCATTCCGGCAACCCTTATGCCATTTAGCCAATATTCTCCACCTGAGGGTGAGTCCAGGCATCCTAAGAGATTCATCAGGGTGGATTTACCAGAACCCGATGGCCCCATAAGGGCTACATATTCACCTTTATTAATCTGAAGGTCTATAGAGCGCAGTGCCCACACTTCCTGTGAGCCCATTTGATAAACTTTGGAAAGATTCTTGGTTTGAATGACTTCTTTCATATCTTTGATTCTGGAACTTTACGGGACAAGTTTAAGTTATTTTCCTGGATAAAACACTATTTTTTAGATCATCAGTGCGACCTTGTCGCCCAACATAAGGGCAAATGCAGTCAAAAGAATTTAAACACATCGCTATAGCCGGCAATATAGGTGCAGGTAAAACCTCGCTATGTACCCGCTTAGCTCGACATTTTAATTGGGATGTACATTATGAAGATGCGGATAATAATCCCTATTTGGCCGATTTTTATACAGATATGCGTCGCTGGGCATTTAATCTGCAAATCTACTTTCTAAATAGTCGCTTTGGGCAGATTATGCGCATTCAGCAAGGAGAAAATACAGTAGTGCAGGATCGCACTATCTATGAGGATGCCAAAATATTTGCCCCAAATCTGCATGAGATGGGTCTTATTGAAAATCGTGACTTCAGAGCATATCAAGATCTGTTTGAAAATATGTCGCAGCACATCCGACCGCCCGATTTATTGATTTATCTTAAAGCCAGTATTCCCACTTTGGTAGAACATATTCAGGATAGAGGCAGGGAATATGAGGGCAATATCAGCCTGGATTACCTCAAAAAACTGAACAAACGATATGATACCTGGATAGATTCGTATGACAGGGGTAATCTTCTGATTATCAACGTTGATCAGCTCGATTTTCTGCGAAATGACACTGATTTTGGTGGAATTTTAGAAAAAGTAAATGCACATATTCACGGTCTTTTTTAGTGAATTATTGCTTAGGTAAATACGCAATCACCATCGCCATCCCGTATTTGCTCCTGCAGTAATGGCGCTAAGTTTTTAGTAGTCATATACGTTCTAATGGCTCTGCGCTTTAATTTTTTGTATGAGAATCCTTTGTTGTTCAGCTCCATTTCTGTCGTGCTCCAACTCAATAAAACCGCAACGCTATTAGCATGCATATATGCTTCAATCAGAGAGTTGAGCAGGCTTTTAGCGTGTGGCAAACAAAACAAATAAGATGTTTTTAGCACTCTATTCCGTAACGTGAGTATGGCAAAAGCCTCTAATGCTCCATGCTCATTTCGGATAGCCAATATAGCCTGCCTAAAGGAGGGGTCGTATACGCTAAAATGGTAACGGTTTTGGTCAGGGTCTGGCAGGGTACTAATCCAGGGAAAAGTAATGATCCAATCCAGCTCAGTTTTACCCCTGCGAAACACATTGTTACTACCGCATTTTTCTATAAGTTGTTCAATATCTTCCGGAATAAAACTAACCAGGTATTTTTTGAAATCTACCGTAGGTTTTAAGGTTACTAAATCTAACAAACGATTAAATGTACGGTCAATAAATCCAAGTCCGGGCCGTATTTTTTGCCAAAATTGATGACGAGGGGGTAACCATGCACTGAAGTGCAAACGTCGGTAAATGCGCACTCCTTCATACCTTTTGAATAATGGAAAAAGTCCGCTTTTGCGATACATATATTCTAGACCGGGAACAAATTCGGTACCCATTAGTTTGCCCTGCCATTTTTCAAAGGCAATTTCCAGTAATTTTTGGGAGAGGCCCTGGCCGCGTTGTTTTGGGTGTACCCAAATGCAGCTTAGCCATGCAAAACGTAGCTTATTCCCTTCGCTGTCAAACATATAGTCGGGTAATAAGCCAAGGTAGGCCATCAATTGGTTTTCTGCACTCCAACAAATCAACAAAATATCCGAATCCGAGGCTCGTGGATTCGCAATATGAGA
>CAYUZA010000278.1:0-3082 GCA_964449535.1 uncultured Saprospiraceae bacterium | reverse complement strand
ACATTGCCTATAGCTGCAATGACGGCTCACGCTATGCAAGGGGAAAGGGAAAAAAGTCTTGAGGCAGGTATGAACCAACACATAACAAAACCAATAGACCCCGCTGAATTATACAGTACCATTATAAAATTAGTATGTGGAAAAGACCTTAATCAAGAATCCAGTGATTTGCATCCTGAGCCAAGCCCAATGGAAATAATCCATGAACCTAACAGTACTTTACATGATGTTTCAACTGCACTTAGGAGAGTTGGGGGGAAAGAAGAGACGCTTGTCAGACTGCTCAATCAATTTAGAAAAAATCACCAATCTACCGCCCAAGAAATAAACCATAAATACGAAAATGGGGATATCGAAGGAATTTTTAAACTTTTACACGGACTAGCAGGCACTAGTGGCAACCTTGGTCTCATTAAGTTGTACAGAGAAGCATCGTCCGCAGCTGATGTTTATAGAAGTCTTTCCGCAAAAGATAGCCAAGAAATTATACCCAGTATTAATTCCTCTTTGGATTCGGTGCTTCTGAGCCTTCAAGAAAGCCTATCTCATCTTGATTCATGGCTTATCGGTAAAATTAGCCACAGCCCCAAAAATAACAGCGTTTCCGAAATAGATGTAACAGAGGTAATGGCAAATCTGGATCGCACGATTATTGAAAATGACGCTGCTTCCTTGGATTGGATCAATCAACTGGAATCGCTAACCCACTGGAATGATTTTGATTTACAATTCCTTAGGTTATTGCGCAAAGCGCTGGAGGAATTTGAATTTGATGCAGCTCACGAACTTCTTACAGAATGGTCGTCCAATAGAGAGAATCAAAAAAATAGCTAATTTCACTACCAACCCTACTCAAAATCCCGATACAGCAAATACTTCTTCCGGATTTTTTGGTACGCCTTCAAGGCCGGGATCCAGGATGCCCGGATTTCACCGGCACTACTACCAGCCAGGATATCCTTGCGCAAGGCATCGCTGCCCGCCAGCTTATCAAAAAACAAGTTGCTCAGAAAAAAACGTTCCTTGTCGGGCATAGCCTGATAAAAATGAAGCAAGGGATCCAAATCCAGACGTCGCTTTTTGAACAGGGTTTCCTCCGAATATTGACTTAGATCTAGACCATAACACACTTTCCCTTTGAGCGGCGGATCCATCGCACCCGGCAAGGGTAATGGCGTGAAAGAAAAATCCCTCTTCGGATAATCCGGGTGACCTAACCACTGAAAAGGATGCGGTGTGCCTCTGCCCAATGAAAGAATGGTCCCTTCAAAAAAACAAGTGGAAGGGTACCAAAGTACACTTTTCAAATCCGGCAAGTTTGGTGATGGACGGACAGGAAGCCGGTAAGTCATGGTATGGTCATAGTTTTCGCAGGGTACGACATGCAGCAGCAATTTTTCAGCATGAGGTATCCAATTCTCGCCGCGAATCATGTTCGCAAGCTCGCCAACGGTCAATCCATGTACCACCGGGATGGGATGTATGCCCACGAAAGAACGGTAAGCGGTGTCCAACACAGGCCCATCGATGTAAAATCCATTCGGATTTGGCCTGTCGAGAACCACCAGTGCTATTCCAAATTCCGCGCAGGCTTCCATTACGTAGTGTAATGTGGATATGTAGGTATAAAAGCGTACGCCAACATCCTGAATATCAAAAAGAACAACCTCCACTCCCTGCAAATCTTCCCGGGTGGGCTTTTTCTTTTTCCCGTATAGAGAAACAAGCGGAACACCAGTCTTGGCATCCGCACCGTCAAGAATGGCAGCCCCCGCATCAGCCTCCCCCCGGAAACCGTGTTCCGGCGCAAATATTCTCTCCACGCGAATACCATTCTCAATAAGAAAATCAGCTAAATGAATCTCTCCAACACGTGATGTTTGATTAACCACTAAAGCAACATTTTTACCCGCTAAAGAGGGTAAATATGTAGAAGGTTGATCTGCAGCACATACTATTTTAGTTGGAATTGGGGTAATAATTGCAGAAACGGGAAACTGACAAGTCGCAAAACCTATAAAGAATAATGCAAATAAGGAAATGAATAAAAGCCTGATGCGATACATTACAATTATTATTAGCTATCAAATATATAATAAATTTAAATATAAAAAACATTGCTTCGGTTCAAAGTCGTATCTTTGTTTAAGATCAAGCATTTGCTGCTATTAGGATGTTACAGAAATACGCCATTATTGATGTTGAAACTACGGGAGGCGACCCCAAAAAAGACAAGTTGACCGAAATTGCCATTGTAATCCACGATGGAACTAGCATTATTGACTCTTACCAAACACTGATCAACCCTGAGCGAAGTATTCCTTCTTTCATTACTCAAATAACGGGTATCAACGACGATATGGTACGTTATGCACCTAAATTTTATGAAATTGCTCGGGAGATAATTGAACGAACAGAAGATTGCTACTTCGTAGCACACAATGCACGCTTCGATTATGGATTTATCACGCATGAATTCCGGTCATTGGGATATTCCTATATAAGACCAACACTTTGTACGGTACAGCTTAGCCGTAAGGCATTTCCAGGATTCAGATCCTATAGTCTCGGCAATCTTGTTAAAGAATTAGATATTCCTCTAGCAAGGCATCACCGCGCTTTGGATGACGCAATGGCCACCGCTCAATTATTTAACAAGATCATCACTCAAGCAGAAAATAATGATGATGCTATTGCAAAAATAGATCGCCATCTTTCCCGTACATGCAAGCTTCCAGACGCACTGAGCCGCGAATTTATAGAATCAATACCAAATACCACAGGTGTCTATTACCTGCATAACAAGCAAGGTTCTATCTTATACATTGGAAAGAGTATTCACATAAGACAGCGTATTTGGCAACATTTTACCGATATGAGCGAACGAGGTATGAAGCTGCAAGAAAGCATCGCAGATGTATCTTGGGTAGAAACGGGCAACGAGCTCGCTTCACTTTTATTGGAAAATGCACAAATTAAGCTGCACAAACCCCATTTTAACAAAGCCAGGCGCAACATGCATTATCCCGTAAGATTAGTTCATGTTCCCGGGCAAGGTTCCTTGTTTGATCTGGTAACGCAT
>CAYUZA010000277.1:0-3099 GCA_964449535.1 uncultured Saprospiraceae bacterium | reverse complement strand
ATGGTATCAAGAGTTTCTTGCTCCAATGCCTCAGCATATAATCTAAATATTGGTTCTGTGTTAGATTTGCGAAGATGAATCCAACCTTTTGGAAAATCTACTTTAAGGCCGTCTTTAGTATCTATTTCATACTCACTATACTGCGTTTGGAGGTACCGCAATAATTTTTCTGTATCTGTACCTGGGGTAAACGCCAATTTTGATTTTGTCATTATATAACTCGGATACCGGGCTCGAATATGGGACAAAGTTTGGCTGGTTTCCGCCATGAAACTGAGTATTAATGCTACACCCACCATCGCATCTCGACCATAATGGGAAGGTGGATATATTACCCCTCCATTACCCTCACCTCCAAAAACAGCTTCCACTTCCTTCATTTTTTCAACAACATTTACTTCACCAACAGCCGCCGAAAAATAGGTGCCTCCATGTTTTTCCGTTATATCTCTAAGGGCTCTGCTGGAAGACAAATTGCTTACAGTTGATCCAATTTTCTTCGAAAGTAGAAAATCAGCGATTGCTACAATTGTATATTCTTCCCCAAAAAACGAGCCATTTTCATCTATAAGCACCAACCGGTCTACATCAGGATCGACAGCTATACCTAGGTCAGCATTGTGTTTTTTTACAGCTGAACAAAGATCTCCTAAGTGGTTTTCCAATGGTTCTGGGTCATGTTGAAAAATACCACTCATATCATCATTCAAGCCTATTGTTTGGCAGCCTAAACGATTCAACAGTGGAATGATAGAAATAGCCCCGGTAGAGTTTACACAGTCCACTACTACTTTAAAAGATTTACTTTGTATGGCCTCTGTTTTTACATCTGCCAATGTTAAAATATGGTCAATATGTCGAGCAATAATACCCTCTGTTTTCTGCATGGTACCTTGCTCATTCCATGCAGAAAACTGCATATCCCCCTTTGCAATTAATTGCAGAATTTTTTCTCCATCTTCAGCGCTGATGAACTCTCCACGGTGATTGAGCAGCTTGAGCGCGTTCCATTCTGCAGGGTTGTGGCTAGCAGTTAGCATTATTCCGCCTGCTGCATTCATGTCTTGAATGGCCCATTCAATGGAAGGAGTAGTTGTAAGTCCAGTGTCATATACATCAAATCCCATAGCCACAAGCGTAGAGGCACACAAATCGGATACCATTTTCCCAGTCACTCGAGCATCTCTCCCAATGAGAATACGTTTTCCTTTATTTTGACCCTTGGCCCACATGCCAAATGCTGAAGCACTATTTACGATGTCAATTGGGGTAAGGTTATCTCCTGGGGCTCCTCCTATGGTACCTCTAATTCCAGAAATGGATTTTATTAATGACATTTTGTTATTTTGCAATGGCAAATTTAATCGAAATTTTAAAGGATATATAGTTTGCTTGAATTATTAAGTAAGCCAATTGGACTAACTCGATCAAAGTAAACCCAATTGATTACCTTTGCCCTTATGTGGTAGTGCAGACCCCGAAAACAGTATTTACATGGTTGAGCAATCAAGAGAAGTAGGGCAGGAGTGGTTTGAAGTGTGGTTTGATACACCTGAGTATCATTTATTGTATCAGCATCGAGACATAGATGAAGCAGCTAGCTTTATTTCGCATCTTATGCAATCACTTAATCCTAACAAAAATATAAGGGTATTAGATCTTGCCTGTGGCAGAGGAAGGCATACCGTACAATTGGCTGGTTATGGGTTTGATGTACATGGATTGGATTATGCTCCCAGTAATATAGCCTATGCACAGCAGCATCATTCGCGAGATAATATAAGCTATTGGTTGCATGATATGCGCGATCCATTTCCTTGTAAAGATTTGGACTTAATATTAAATTTATTTACCAGTTTTGGGTATTTTGAACAATCAGAAGAGCATGAATGTGTTCTTAGAAATGTGTACAATGCTTTAATCCCAGGAGGTGTTTTTGTCTTAGACTATTTTAATACGGCCAGAGTGTTGAATGATATGGTACAAGAAGAGGAAAGGGTTATTGGGGAGTTCATTTTTAACATTTCACGTCAAAAGGTAGGACGACGCATTCAAAAGAAAATTACCGTAACTTATCCCAATACACAAAAAAAACATTTTGAGGAGTGGGTAGAGGCTTTTTCTAAAGAGGATCTTTTAAAACTTATAGAAAATGCAGGTTTTACCCTGGAAGGTCTATATGGCGACTATCAATTGAAGCCATTCGATGCACAAACGTCACCCAGATTGATTTTAAAAGTAAGAAAATGAATTTGCTAGATCTGGATCAGTTAATATTTTATGCTATAAATAGCATAAAGCTTCCGTTATTTCTTGAAGACTTATTTATTCTCGCTCGCAAAGGTAGTACCTGGATACCACTTTATGTATTACTTGCCATTTGGTTACTTTATCGATTCAGAATGAAAGGGTTGTGGATAGCTTTAATTGCCGGTGCTTGCATAGGGGTTACCGATTTTACCAATTCCAAGATTTTAAAGCCAGCAGTTCAAAGGGCCAGACCATGCCAGATTCTTCCAGAATCAACTTTTCAACTCAGGGTGTCTTGTGGAACAGGCAAGAGTTTCCCCTCCTCACATGCCGCTAATCATATGGCATTTGCGTTGTTCTTTATCCATATTTTCGGAAGTAGATTTCGCTGGGTCTTTTTACTTTTCCCGTGGGCACTATTCATTGGATTTTGCCAAATTTTTGTTGGTGTTCATTATCCCATCGATATTTTAGCTGGCTTTATTTATGGTGGGCTGACTTCATATTTATTCTATAAGTTGTCTCAGCGTTTGATTGGTGCAGATTCATTGTAGTATTTTTAATTCTTAGCTGAATTATTTCCTATTTTAAGCTGTATAAAAGCTTTTGGATCGTATTCTTCACTTTATTCCATAAATAAAAGTAATACTATCGATAAAGAATGTAAATGTATTTTTATGGAATAGTGTAAAACTTAAGTAGAGAGGGATCGTTTTCAAAGGCAAAATGTTATTATGGACAGGATATTGCCTATGTTGAGTATTCGTGTGAATGAGTGCTTTTTCCTAAAAGACCCTAGCAGTAGTCATTTAGGCAGGAAAATACTAACCCATGGTGTTGAAATGATCG
>CAYUZA010000276.1:0-3115 GCA_964449535.1 uncultured Saprospiraceae bacterium | reverse complement strand
TATTTGCATAATCGAAGAATCTTTCCAAATGATTATTAACACCAACAATAATTGAGGAGCTTCAAGTATCAAACCCGAAAAAATATTTTTAGTCTAAAAAATCAAAATCATGTTTTGCTTGATAAACTTATCTTTGATGAGTTTTGTCATAGCTAGATATTCACGAATAACATCCATTTATTACCAGAATTGGAATTATTGGAGAGTCTTATTATGCCTTTTATCTCAAATTCTGAGCATTTAAATTTAAATATCAGGCTATACAATCCATGACCAAAATGCGTAAGTTACAAGTATTGAACTACCCAAGCTGACCATATTTACGAGTAAGACCACATATTGAAAACTTATTTTTTCAAACTACTTGGAAATTCTTCTTCAATAATTTCATCGATTGTCCGTGGCGCTTCTTGGGATTTGTACTTTTCAATGATAGCTAACGTCTCTCTGTATTCCATTGCTTCCGGCAATTTTGTGAACTCCGCACTAATACCTATCTCTTTAACCTTTAGTTCAATTTCATCTAAAGTCACATTAAAGAATTCCTTTCGGTAGTTAAGCATATTCAGTTTCTTATCTGCAAAGGCCTTATGCAACTCACTCTCAAGAGTAGGAGCCTCTTCTGAATATATCATTGCATGAATATCAAATTGAAAAGGAACTGATGCATCCCCTAACTCTTTTACCCTATCTATCGGTTCTAAACGTCTTGTCATACCTATCTTATATACGTTTTCACCAAAGGAGCCCACGTTTGAGATTACATATACATGGCCTCGTTTTGTCTGTTGAGCCATAGATAATGCTCTTTCTTTTTTCTCTTGTGCCTCTTTTAATTCTTGTTCTAGCTGTTGAATCTGTAATAGCAGCTTATCATGAGACTCCCCAGTTGATGTCTCAAATTCTTTTCTGGCCTTTTCTAATGCCTTTTGGAAAACGGCTTCCTCTTTTTCAGCTTCTCGTTGCGCTTTTTCATATTCTCGTTTTGCTTTTTCTTCTTCTCGTATCTCCTCCTGTATTGCTTTCATTTCCTCCTTCTCTTGCTGTCTTTTAGCCTGATATTCATATTCAAGAATAAGTTCTTTAAGTTTCAGATCTAAAAATTGTCGATTGATACGCACCTGAAAGCCCTGTCCCAACTTGTTTATAGCGTCGAACAACTTCTTTAGTCGTTCTTTCATTTGATTAACATTATTCCATTTTACTTTTGAAATCAAAACATCGCTTTCTCCATTAAATGCTCTTAACATTAGCTTTTTATAGACTTTTACAATAGCTCTTCCTTTTGCTTCACTACCTTGAACAGACCAAGTTGTATCACATATTGCAGCTGTATCATCCCTAATCATTTCCTTGAGGATTTCCCTGATTTTATCTTGCTCCAATCTATATTCATCTGATTTCTCGAAATCATATACAGGCTCATATACACCGAACTCAATCAAGTCTAATTTATTCTCAAAAACACTTACCTCTTTTCGTAGTGTTTTATACGTTTCCAAGGATGTTTGGTAGCTATTATTTAGGGTAGAATACTCCGATTCAAGATTTTGTATTTCTTTGTTTTTATCGCTGATTATATCATCAAGATTCTTTTTCTGCCTCTCTACTTCCTCTTCGATATCTGAAATCGCCGAATAGCGTTCGAGCTTTGCTTGAAGCCTAGATATCTCTTCTAATTCTTTTTTCTTCAAAAAGTCAAGTAGTGCCATTGTATATTTATTTAAAATTATTAAATAAATTATTTTATCTGTTTCAATCTCATAATACTATTTTGATTGAATCACGAGAGGGGGATAACAAATTTTCTTTCTAGTATTTATTAGAAAATCACTTCGTTATAAGACCATTTCTGTTTGCTTATTGAGTGAATTTCCATGCCAAATAAAGACTAATTTGGAATAAAACGTAACTATTGACCCAGAATGGCAGAAAAAATTCCAAATTTAAATGGAATATTTGTCAAACCATCTTTCAAAATAATTCGCTTATCTATCTTCGATTCCGTTCTAGTATGAGCGTATTATAACGGTAATGCAGATTCTCTGAAGCAATTGAATCATTAACTGAACTATTCGATAAGACACCGTAAGAATTAGAGACTAAAGCAAAATCACTTTCTCCACACAAAAAACTCTTCCGATGAATACCACTAAGATTATCGCACTGTCTCTTTTTATTGTAACTCTTCTTGCTGGATGTAGAACTCCAAGATACATCACTGAGCAATTCATTAAAACTGAAATTGAGCAGCACAACCCCGGTCAGTTCAGCTCCATAAAACTCTATAGTATCTTTCAAGGCAAGACTTATGGTGGTCATACTTATCTTGAACTCACTGGATACAAATACAACAATACCAAAGGGTTAGTAATTGGAGCCGATAGGTATTACAAAGCCAGGCCTAGATATGCAAGAGATGAGACATTAACTGGTAATGCTTATATGGTCACTTTGACCGCAGATGAATGCCAGATGATATTGGACAATTACGAGATTTTGAAATCGAAGATCAGAAATGAAAATCCTAAGAACCATGAAGCGATTTATCATGATCTCACCATCAATGAAAACCTATTCATCAGTTATTCCTGCAGACCTGGTAGCAGTTCAGGCACATACATCAGTCTGTGGATGTTCGATGAAAAATTCGTCATCGATTCAGATGATTTCATCAAAAAGCTGAAAAAGTTTGCCTCATATTAGCATATAATCCAGCAAAATCTCCCCCAATCCATCATCAAATCATCCGAAAAACACCCCAATCACCTCCAAAACATGCCCTAATCGAGCCAAACTCAGACCAAATTTCCGATACAGAAAATACTTAGCTTTGATTTACAACGCTTTATGAAAATGAGGTACAAATAAGGTACTGGGAAAGTAATAACCACTACTCAGACCCTTATGACGAATGCCTTGCCTTTGTCGTTCAGATGCCTGCTATTTTTTAACATTTCTCCAATAAGACAAATGCAAAATATTCATTCAAACAATTAATTAATAGTTAATTGAGCATTTTCTTTTACCTCAATTTTTAATCGTAAAGGAATAAATTGGTTGTGAAAATAAAGCTCACCAAATCACGACTAGGATTTTAATCAGACAATTATTA
>CAYUZA010000275.1:0-3118 GCA_964449535.1 uncultured Saprospiraceae bacterium | reverse complement strand
AAAAGAAGGCAACTGATTTATTTTATTGCTTTTTCCAATATAATAACCCCAAAAACCTGCTAACGTGCTTGACACTAGAAATAAGATCAACCATGGTAAAATTTGTCTTTTACTGTCTTTTGGCATTTCTCGATCCAAAATATCAGCCATAGACTTCCATCCAATATTTTCGCGTGACTTATCCATTATATTAATTTGTAGCGTTTTTTATCATACTTGATTTTTCTAATTCCTTTTTTAATACAGTTCTGGCATTCGACAGATGCCATTTTGATGTATTTTCATTTATTCCCAATTTTTCTCCAATCTCTCTATGATTGTATCCATCTATTGCATACAATCGAAAAACTTTTCTGGACATATTAGGCACTTTGTCAAGAAGAACCATAATATCATCGAGTAGTAACCCATCCATGATCTGACCAGAATATCCTTTGATGGGAAATTCATCTAGAACGATATGTTTATGATACCGTTGTTGGTTCCTTACTTGCTCAATGAGTGTGTGGTAGATAATTCTACGAATCCAACCTTGAAGACTACCTCTGTTTTCAAAGGTGCTAATTTTTTGAAATACCTTTAAAAATCCATTATTTAAAATGGACATTACCTCATCATCTTGAGCTAAATGTCTTCTGCACATGGCGTACATAGTCTGGAAATGTTGACGGTACAACATTTCTTGAAATTTGCGTTGATTGGCGATACAACCAGCAATTATTTCGGACTCAGTGTATGTTTTTTTGCCAAACAAATTTCATGATTTTCAAAACATATATCCTATTCTCAATGTAAGATGCCCTAAACTCTCTAAACGTTGGCCATTGCCCCACCAAAATGATGGCATATCATATTTATAACGTTGCCAATTAAAACCAAATTCAGTAACAAAAGCACTTCTTGAACCTATTGTTTTAATTAAACCAAGTTGGATGGAACCTCCAGGTTGAATACCTAATCCTCGTATTCTATCGTTGTTAACATCATTATAAGAAAGAACATGGCCAATGCCTGCCCTCATACTTAAAAATGGCTGTATTTTTTCAGGTATGCCCAAAAATCGTACATATTCCAGTTGATATTCTAATGCGGGTAAAGAATAATAATCAGAATTTGTCACGGATTTAACATTTAACCGTAAACCCAATAGTGATGAAGTATTAAGTCGATGTAGATAATTACCCCCTAATTCTAGGGAGGGCAATATTTCACCATTTATGTGAGTAAATCCTAGCCCAGCATCTAATTTAAATATGTGTTTATGACCTTGGTGACCAAACATCATATACTGCCCATTTCCTTCGCTTTGTTGAGTGTTATATTGAATAACTTTCCTTACATCAGCTTGTTGCAAAAAAATGGTATTACCACTTTTTAATGCTAGTTCTACTTGTGTTTCTGTGACAGAAATGATCTCTCCAACAAAAACTGATCCATTTTTCATCCATATTCTATCTGAATAATGAAGTTTATTTTGACCAATAAGTTGATTTTGTATGGAGCAAATAAAAATCAAAATCAGAAGCAAAAGGTTCGAAATATTTGATTTCATGGAATATAAGGTATTAGGAACGACTTATTTTACTTATTAATTTTAAATTCTTTTTATCTGAAAAATCAAACTGATAAACACCATCTGGCCCTGTTACGATGATGTGGGATAATGAGATGGGAATTACATCGTAAGTTGTAATTCCAGCATATTCACTTATTTCTCTGTTACCGATTAAGGACGGATCTTGAGCATCGAATACCCTTAAGCCATGAGTCCCTTCGCAAATAAAGAGATAATTATTCCATTTGCCCAAACCATGAGGGTTTTTCATATCATGCGTAGCAACTAAATAAGGATTGAACACATCGGCTACATTAATTATTTCAAGTCTGTTGGTTCCCCCTGGACAAGTAGTTCCACTGCGCAATGTAACGTATGCCAGATCACCATCAGCTACAACTGGATCGCATGCTCTAACATGGTTAAAACGCGAAGCCACAACAGGATTTTCAGGTTTAGATATATCTATAATATGAAGGCCATCTACGGCTCCGACTAAAAGTATATCATTAAATGGAAAAATAGTTTCAATGCCAAAGCCAAGTTTTTGATTGGATACCATGCTGGCTGAGCCATCACTGAGGATTTTAAATGCAGAAAGTGATTGATCACTAATCGTGTATAAATAATCTCCGAGAAGGGTAAATCGAGCAAGTGATCCTGCTCTGCCTTCATTGGAGGAAGAGAAGTTGTCAAATGCCTTGGAGCTTTCAATACGACCATTTAAACCTATTTGGTCCAATGCGATTCTACTATCACTTAATAAAAACCAATCGCTTCTTCTTTTATGGCAATCTAAATCCAATATAGTATCTCGAGTCTCATAATATGCAACTAATTTATTGTCCCATTTTGAGAAAGATTCTTCAAATTCATTTTCCCTCCTATCCACCAATGTAAAACTACCGGGTGAATTCCATTGAATAGACAATAAATCCGTATAGGAATCTACATACATGAAATTTCCATCAAAGGCCATATCAACATTACCCGGAATAGAGATAAAACCTAAAGATATAGGGTTTGACGGAGAAGAATTATCAAAGACATGAATCCCTTCAAGAAATTCATTAATGAGAAGATAGTTTTGATAGATATAAATCTTACCAGATTTTTCAATTGGCCTAGGTGAAAGCCAAACAGGGTTTTTACGAAATTCAATATTTTCAAGAAGAATCGGTTCGGCAATTGTCAATTGAACAGTTTCAATACAACTATTCTTTAGACAACTAATGGGTAAAAATGTTATACAGCATAATAACATTAAGTAATAGTAATTTTTCATGTCCATGATATGTTATTGATTACTAGACGACACAATGTACAAAACGGTTTGTAGCAAAGAACCATTTTGTCCTACTTGAATATTAACTTACTTTTTTTTTGAAAATGTTTCTGTAATATAACGTATACGATTAATTTTGCGCTGCCTTAAGGGAGAGATGGCAGAGCGGTTTAATGCGGCGGTCTTGAAAACCGTTGACTGTAACAGGTCCGGGGGTTCGAATCCCTCTCTCTCCGCTGAGTACAGTTCGCAACTGTTCGAAAAGTGTGTAAGTCGTT
>CAYUZA010000274.1:0-3121 GCA_964449535.1 uncultured Saprospiraceae bacterium | reverse complement strand
ATGAGATTTGTCGAGGAGGAGGAAGTTCATGTTGTAGCTGCTGTATTTACGTTTGGCAGGGAGGATTTGATTCCAGGTATGTTCATGGCGTTGGTTGAAGACCTTAGCAAGCGTTTTCCAGAAGAAATGTCCGGATTTACATACTATTTACAGCGTCACATAGAGGTGGATGGTGACCATCACAGTCATTTGGCATGGCAAATGACCAAAAACCTTTGTGGTCAGGACAGCGCAAAATGGACAGCGGCCATAGAAGCTGTCAAAGAGGCCCTTACAGCTAGAAAGCAGCTTTGGGATGGAGTGTTGCAAGCAATCGAATCTAAAAGGGAGCTTGCTGCTCTTTAATAAATATAAATGATTTTAAATTAAGGAACTATAAAAGATGCTGCTGTAGCTGAACTGCCATTGAGATTGGGAAATACAGTTTTATTATTAGCTCCAGCTTCTGAATATGAATTGCTCCAAAAGGAGTCTCCATATGCTTTTACATACACTCGGGTACCGCTTGGAAATCCCATAGCTTGCCATTCAGTTCGGTTAAAGACTTTATCTGAGGGATTTTGTTGCAACACAAAGGTTTCAGTAAATACTTTATAATTGTCCTTACTGACGTTTTCATCTGTATGAAAGAAGAATCGCACATAGCGTCTATTTCCAGCGCTTCCAGCAGGATCAGTGGTAGCCTGTAAAAAAACATTACTGCCTGAGACTAACACACTCATATCGGTAACTTGTGTTGAGGATATCTTTCCAAGGGATACGGTATTCGTTAGGATGGTACTTGTATTGCTTTTCTCATGAACAATATCCGCCCATTGGTAAGGACCATAGCCATCTTTTTCGAGTAGTAAGCGATAGTTTCCATAGGGCACATCTTTCAACGTAAAAGATCCAGAGGCATCAGTAGAGGCTGTAATTTCTGGATTTAGATTCATAATACGTACCGACATGCCTTCATTAGGAAGTGAGGCAGTGCCATCATCGTATAGAGCAACTTTGCCGGATATATCTCCTTTGGTTTCGGAAAGTTCCTCGTTTTTATTACAGGAAATAATCAAAAAAATAGAAAATAAAATAGTTAATAAATTTAAAAATGGGTGCATCACAAATGTTATTTGGCTACAAATATATAATTTATTGAAGATGTTTAAAGCATGCTTTATTATAAGTATACAGATTAAATAAAAATGGTATGGTTTTTGGAATCAAATAACGTATAAAAAGGGGCTTTTTACTTCAATTTAAAACGATCTTTTTAAGGAATAATTAGTTAAATTCGTTAAGAGATAGCATAAATGAAATTTGCAAGTGTCGTATTGGTTCAATAAAGAAATTAAAGAAAAGAATAGAATTTAGAAATGGCTGCATATATAGGTATATGATGGCTAGAGTTTTAACTAAAATTCTATTTTGTATAGCAATCCTATGGTGGTCGCCTCGTGTAGCCGCACAGAATCCTGATTGCCAACCCAATGTACCCCATTTTACAGTCGATTTATCATCCAATCCAGATTCCATTTGGCTTTCACCTGCGGTAGTGCGTCAGGGATTATGCTGCGATGAGATCAGCCCAAATGTCGGATGTATTTCTTTCGAAGTAACGTTATCTCCTCAATCATTAGGTATATATTTTGACATTGTTTCTGGAGCACGACCATCGGGATCTTTGTATTACCAGGTTGACTGTAATGAGTTAAAGCCATTTAGTGATTCCATTTGCTTAGAAGGAGGTAATACTTATTATATAACTTTCTGTAAGCCAGGTAACAATACTAATGTGTATACCATTCGGTCAATATCAGGAGCAGTCACTATTGAAAATTTAGATGTTAGGGTTGGATGTGATTACGAGTTTGAAGTGGATACAACCAGTAATCAAAATACCTCAATAGCTTGGAATTCTTTAGCACCTGGAGGTTATGGAGAGTATAATAGTTGGTTGTCTAATCCCAATATTAGGAATCCTATATTTTCTGCGCTCCAAGAAGATCCTAGTTCAATCCAATATGAAGTTTGCGCTACTTATACCGGGGGAATATGTAATTCTGTAGTACCCTTGGATATTTATTACGATCCAGCTACGATTGTCACAGGCACAGTTTCTACACTTAATATGCAACATGAGGTAGCTAATTTTGATAATAGGATTTTATTATTTGGCGTAAGTGCCAAACAGCCAGTTGTGGTGGATAGTATTACGATTAATGGTCAACCGGCTACACTTCATGGCACAATCGAACAAAGTAATAGAGTTGAAGCTAGCATTTGGTATTTAAACAATCCGCCTTCTGGTGTATTGGATATTAATTTTCATTTAAGCGGAAGTCAGATAGACTCTGGTGTAGTTGCAGGAGCTGTAACTTTTTATAATGTAAACACTAATAATCCTCTAGGTCCCTTTACTGCTAATGCGCCTGCATCTGCTAGTACTTCATCTACTGTATTAATCCCTACGGAGCCACTTGATTTATTATTTGGTGTTTTGACCCGGACAACTGGTATTACTATGTCGGTAGAATTGATGCAATCACTTTGGAATGAGCTTCCCTTTGCTAACGCAACAACGTTCAGGTCTGGGGGGGCTGTAAAGGTTGGCGTCAATAATCCAACTGAAATGAAGTGGACATGGAACAGGTCTAGTCAAAGATATTATGCTACTGCTGGGGTAGCCATTAAGCCATTTATAGTAGTTGGAAATGGAGAGGAAATCGTAGTCTGTGATACCCTTACTATTCAGGTAATTCCTGAAATTGATTTTACCCTATCTGCTCTTAATTTCTGTGAAGGACAGATAGATACAGTTTTTGCTATTAATCAAAATAATTATAATGCTTATAATATTAGTTGGTTGGATGCTCAAGGAAACACCATTGGCTCCGGACCTTGGTTCGTTCCTCCAACTGCTGGTCAATATTCTTTATATGTGGTAGATACTGTAGAAAATTGTTCCTTCAAATATTTTAATTTTGAGGTTTTAGTCCAGGAGTGTCTGCAATGTCCACCGGCATTGTCAGTTTGCTTTACTGAAGATTTGATTCTACCTCCCATTTACGAAGATGTAATGGAATTTGAAGCAGCTGGAGGAGATGTTAATTTCGTATGTGACTTGGATTTTTTTGGC
>CAYUZA010000273.1:0-3143 GCA_964449535.1 uncultured Saprospiraceae bacterium | reverse complement strand
TATCAATGAGTGGAAAAGATATTAACGAGGAGGCTTTCAATTATCTGATTGAAAATAATTTGGTAATTGTCCACGGAGATACACCTGCTAAAGGAACTTCATATCAAACACAAGGCGACACATTTGCAAATCAGATTAAGATAGGTGACTATTTTTATTTATGTAGAGGTAATAATAATCTTGAAGTTATAGGAAGAATAACAAGCAATGCGGAAGAATGTGAATTTGGCGATTTAGGTGATGAAGGTTGGTTACAACGGTCTTATGAAATAATCGCAGACGCTGAGAAAGAAGGTTCATATCAAGGCGAAAAAAAATGGTGGACACCAAATGACAATTCTACTTGTATTGCAATTCCTAAAAACGAAATTGGTGATGCCAACCAAAAAATATTCATACCTTTTTTCAATTCAAAATTTGAATATGAAAAAGTAATTTCAGACAACAATAAAGAAACCAATTCAGATAATAATATGGCTTTAACATTAAATCAAATTCTGTTTGGACCTCCTGGAACGGGTAAAACATACAATACAATTAACAAGGCTATCGAAATAGCAAATCCTTCTTTTGATTTAAGTAAGCCACGATCCGAAATAAAAAAGGAATTTGACCGATTGATGAAAGAAGGACAAATTGTTTTTACAACATTTCATCAAAGTATGAATTATGAGGACTTTATTGAAGGAATAAAACCAATTGAACCTGAAAAAGAAGGCGACCCAATTAATTATCAAATAGAATATGGGATTTTTAGAAATCTTTGTATCGAGGCTTCTTTTGCCATTGCACAACTAAGAGAAGATAAAACAACAGAACAAGTTTTAGATTTTTCAATTCTTTACGACAATTTTGCTGAAAGTGTTGAGGAAAAATTATTAAAAGGCGAGCAGGTAGAATTGGATACAAAATCGGGTGGAACTGTATTAGTTGACAGCATATCTCAACAAGGAAATTTTGTAATAAAACATCACGATGGTACAAGGCCTTACACCGTTTCGAAAGCAAGATTGACAAAATTGCAATCAGCAATTAAAAATCTTGACGATGTAAGCAACATAAACGACCAATTTCGAGCAGTAATTGGAGGAAGTAATTCTTCAGCTTATTGGTCAGTTCTGAACGCAATAAGAAAAGAAAAACGGACACACCCTGTTAATAAAGAATCAAGAACATACACGTTTAGCGATAAAAAAGATGTAGTTCTTTCTCTTAGTAAATCTGATTATATCAATAAGAACGGAAAAGCTTTCGTTTTAATCATCGATGAAATTAATCGTGGTAACGTTTCCCAAATTTTCGGGGAATTGATTACGTTAATTGAAGATGATAAGCGATTAGGAAAAGATGAAGCATTAGAAGTTACATTGCCATATAGTAAAGAAAGGTTTGGCGTTCCGCCAAACCTCTTTATTATTGGCACTATGAACACAGCAGACCGAAGTGTAGAAGCATTAGACACAGCATTAAGAAGACGTTTTAGTTTTGAAGAAATGCCACCAAAGCCAGAATTGATTAAACAAGAAGGCAAGTTAGAAAATGGCATTTTGGAAAACATAGAATTGGATTTCTTGCTAAACACAATAAACAGACGAATTGAAAAATTGCTTAACAAAGACCATCAAATAGGGCATAGTTATTTTATATCGGTTGCAAACTTTAAAGATTTAAAAACTGTTTTTCAGAACAAAATTGTTCCGTTGTTGCAAGAATATTTCTTTGGTGATTACGGTAAAATCGGTTTAGTTGTCGGTAAAGGTTTTTTTGAGCCAGTAGAAAATGATGAAAATATTTTTGCAGAATTTGACGATTATGACACTTCAAGTTTTGCAGAAAGAAATATTTATAGAATTAAGGACATCAGTAAAATGGAGGATAGAGTTTTTATAAATGCTCTTAACACTCTATTGAATAAATGAGTTCTAAAAGCAAACATATAACCGTATTTGAACACCAATCCGTTAAACTTAATCAAGTAATTGACGGTATTGAGTTTAATATTTCAATGCTAAAAGCATTGCAATCATATTATGGAGAAAACGGTGTCCCCTATTATTCATTAATTCATAATGGCGTTAGGTTTAATGAATATGTTGGTGTAATTCAAGTTGGCGAAACAATAATCGAAGTTTTACCTAAAGCAGATAATTCTCAAAAAGGCGCAGATGAAAAAAAGAAATGGCGTGATATTTTGATTGATATGCTATTTGCCGTTGGAGTTTTTGAAATACACGCCCCAAGTAGCAGTTCTCTAAAGGTAAAGCACAACTCTATCTTAGAATTGTATTTTGAAATTTTCATCAAGGAAATTGAATATCTTCTGCATAATGGACTTGTAAAACAATATCGTAAAAAAGAGGGAAATGTTACTGCTTTGAAAGGCAATATTCAATTTGGTAAGCATATTCAGCAAAATATTATTCATCAAGAAAGGTTTTATGTTCGTTACACGACATACGATGTTGAACACAAATTGCATTTTATCATTTACAAGACAATAAAACTTCTAAAACAGATAAACACAAATAACCAATTGCATAGTCGCATTGGTACATTGCTGTTGCATTTTCCTGAGATGACGGACATTAAAGTTAATGAAGCAACATTTGAAAAATTATCATACAACAGAAAAACGCAGGCGTACAAAAATGCAATAGAAATTTCAAAGTTGC
This sequence comes from uncultured Saprospiraceae bacterium, assembly GCA_964449535.1. Classification (GTDB taxonomy): domain Bacteria; phylum Bacteroidota; class Bacteroidia; order Chitinophagales; family Saprospiraceae; genus SLDF01. The sequence goes on along the minus strand of CAYUZA010000273.1, from coordinate 471 downwards.
TACTGCTTCAATATCACCCTGATGTTAGAAATGGTAGAAACAATGTTTTGGCGTTAATGTTTGATATGAACAGACTATGGGAGCAGTTTGTGTTTGTAAGTTTGCGTAAACACAAACCTATACACACGACAATTTCAGCTCAGACATCTAAATTCTTTTGGAAACCCGAAACGGGTTATCGTTCAAAAATAAAGCCTGACATAATAGTAAATAAAAACACAGACAATTGTATAATCTTAGACACGAAATGGAAAAACTTAAATGGTTATAATCCTTCGCCAGACGATTTGAGACAGATGTATGTTTATCACGAATATTTTTCAGCTAAACGAGTTGCTTTAATTTATCCAAGTGCAGAAACATCAAAATCATCAGGTATATTTTTAGACCCAACGACAAGTAAAGAGTTAGACAAAGAATGTAGTGTTTTATCACTTGCAGTTCAATCCAAAATTAGAGTTTGGCAAAAGA
>CAYUZA010000272.1:0-3153 GCA_964449535.1 uncultured Saprospiraceae bacterium | reverse complement strand
CACGAACGTGAGCAAATACCTTATTCCGAACTTGTTAATCATCTAATTAAGGAAACGGGGTTGTACCCATATTTAGATTTAGAAACTGCCAACTGGCAAGACCGTTTTGTATATGAAATTTTCAAGGTAAATACAGGTGAAAAAGAAGACCTTACATTGCATAGGGAGCAATCTGCCTTATTGAAAAAATTAATTAATGGAGAAAGTATTGCAGTTAGTGCTCCGACCAGTTTTGGGAAGAGCTTTGTTATTGATGCGTACATTTCAATTAATAAACCTTCTAATGTCGTCATAATCGTACCGACAATTGCCTTGACAGACGAAACACGCAGACGCTTATACAAAAAGTTTGCAAATGAGTATAAAATCATAACGACAACGGAAGTAGAACTATCTGAGAAAAATATATTTATTTTCCCTCAAGAAAGAGCAATTAATTATGTTGATAAGATAAAAGAATTGGATATTCTTATAATAGACGAATTCTATAAAGCAAGTTCAAAATTTGATTCCGACCGCTCACCTACTTTGGTAAAAGCAATCTTAAAACTGGGTAAAGTAGCAAAACAGAAATATTTTCTAGCTCCGAATATTAGCAACTTGGGGAATAACCCTTTCACAGAAGGGATGGAATTCTTTCCTCTTGATTTTAACACTGTTTATCTTGAAAAATTTGAATATTTTAATCAAATAAATAATGATGAAGAAGTTAAGAGCAAATACCTTTTAGAAATTCTTGATAGCAAACCCACTAAAACTCTTATTTACGCAGGAACTTACACCAACATCGAAAGTGTAACAACTTTGCTATTATCTAGCGTTCCTGAAAAGAAAAGGGAACTTGCAGATAACTTTTCCAATTGGCTTGGTGAAAACTATGATTACAACTGGGCTTTGACCAAACTAGTAAAACGTGGGGCAGGCATTCATAACGGTAGGCTTCATCGTTCTTTAAGCCAAATACAAGTAAAATTATTTGAAGAAAAAGAAGGTCTTGATACGATAGTATCAACTTCATATCAAGGCAGCTGGAGCATGGCCCTGGCCATAGAGAGTCCGTTCATTTCACTTTGAACGAAGGTGCGTAGAGCGGCATAATCGCCACGGGCATGAGCCAGAAAACCCGAAGCCATAGCATATACGGCAGGCAGTGGAGATGCTTGCACCAATTCATAGCCATGCAGGTAGGATTTAATGCCTCCGCTGATGATGAGGTGCTGCGTCTTTATGTTCACTGTAGCGTCTTGAGACCAATGTTGAACGAAAGAAAGCATTTGTTCGGCTGTATGACCTACCATGGCAAGTGGATCAATTTTGGATTGAGCTGGGGTATCGCTGCGCAGCAATTCCAGAAGAGCAAAATTGGTGCCGCCAAAGGCTCCGAATTCAATGGCCAGCAAAGGCAATTCCAGCAAGGCTTTAAGGCTGAGGGGACCCATCCCCTGCCCTACTTCCTTTACAATAATGGGGCAATTGGCCAATTGAAGAACCTGCTGAATTGTTTCGAGGGGCGGTCGGCGAAACCGATCGCCGCCGGGTTGCATATATTCCTGCAGGGGATTCACATGAACAATAAGGCCATCGGCTTTTAGGCCGGCTACCAAATCATTAACCTCTGCAAATTTGTTGGTATCTATGTAATCCTCAAGTTGAGCAATGCCTAAATTCGCAAAAAAAGGAAGACCATCACCGATGATGGGTCTTAAATCAAAATCAGTCCAGGCCTGTTTGGATTCGAGTAAAGGTCGGCAGCTGCCGAGTCCCATGCCCAATTTAAATTCAGCGGCAGCCTGAGCCAGATTGCGGTTGATGTTTGCGGCCTCTTTCGTACCTCCCGTCATGGACGAAATCCAAAGTGGAGCTCCAAGCCACTGACCATTAAAAAGAGTGGGTATGCCGTTGTTGGTAGGGTGGCCTGAGAACAGGGGCTCATAATTAAAGCCTGTTAGGGGCTGTTGAGTTTGGGCTTGAAAGGCCAAATCCAAGTGGTCTTTTTTTCGATCGGTCATGCGGTGAAGATAGAACAAAGGTAGCTGCTTGGCCGGAACATTGAAATGCTTGAGAAAAAAAACAGGCAATCTGAGTCCTAAACAGTACAACTGAGGAATTGTTTTGGGGGCTGATGGGAGAAGGCCGCCTTGCATGGACAAAAAGTCAGGCGCTTCCTTATCTTTGAAGTATGGAAGTTCGAATGTACCGGACCAAACAGCGGTGGAAATGGTGGCTTGGCTTTTCGGCGGCATTCATAGTATTGTTGGTGTCGGCCTACACCGGTTATTTGGTAAAATATGTTGCGAACGAAGAAAAACAGAATGTTGAACTGTGGGGAAAGGCCATACAAAAGAGGGCCGTATTGATTCGTCAGACAAAAAAGATGTTCCGTAGGTTTGAAGAGGAAGACAAGCAGAACATTGATTTATGGGTAAAGGCATTGCAGTGCTTGGTGAGCGGTTGCAGCGATGAATTGGCGGCCACCATTGTGGGGAGCAACAACACCATCCCCGTTATTTTAGTGGATGAGGGTGGCAACATCATAACCCATAACCACTTTCCGGAGGGAGCAGATTTAAAGGCTGAGGTGGAACGCTTAAAGCAGCGCAAACGCTTTGTAGATGCCTCGTACGAGGTGAACGGAGAATTGAAAAAACAAATAGCCTACTTTGATGATAGCATTATATTTTCTGACCTGAAAGGCACCATTGATGATTTGCTGTCGAATTTCATTTCAGAAACCGTAATCAATGCCGCATCGGTGCCGGTAATCATTACCAATGTAGCAGGCGATTCCTTGATTGCTCAGGGAAACCTACAGCCGGCAGGCATTGAAGAACAATGGAGCGCCCAGCAAATTATGGAACGCATGAAGGAGTTCAACCATATGCAGGTGGAGTTGGACGACGGAGATTCGTATCAAATTTATTATCAAGATAGCCTAATCGTCTCGAGCTTGACGTATTTCCCCTTTGTGTTGTTTACAGTAATATTCTTATTTGTATTGGTGGCCTATTTGTTGTTCAGCACTGCCCGGCGGGTAGAGCAAAATCAAGTTTGGGTAGGAATGAGTAAGGAAACGGCCCATCAATTGGGTACCCCCTTGTCTTCCTTGATGGGATGGATTGAATTGTTTAAAGCACGAGGAGTAGAACCCGAGGG
>CAYUZA010000271.1:0-3163 GCA_964449535.1 uncultured Saprospiraceae bacterium | reverse complement strand
TATGAATTCTTCTTTAAGTGTAACTCCAACTGAAGTAGAATGGTTTACCGTATCCTAAACTTCAGTAACTTATTTTTTTTCATTAGATCCTGCTTCTTCCACATCTAATTATGCTAATTTTGCTGGAAACTTTGTTTGGGTCAGAGCACGAGTTGAACGCAGCGATGATGAACCAAACGGATCTGTACTATTCATAAACTACAATCATTAATCTTTAAAATTCAACTAAATACTTTTTAACAACGGAGTATTTAATGAAAATTACTGAGCTAATGCAGTCGCCATCAAATGATATTTTTGTTGGCGATATCTTTATGATTGAGCTTGGCGACGTGTTAGTTGAAACCTCAGTACTTTCTTTATCAGAAAATGGTATTGAGTTGAAATGCGATACAGTATTTGAAAATTTACTCAATAAAAATTTTAAACTTGAAGTTATTAACGAGGCAGAATATCAGGGTCGAAAAGTTAAATTAGGTAAGCCATTCTTTACCCCAGACGGACCAAAAAAAAGATCAGTATATGTAAAGAATGATAAAGGCAATGTAGTAAAAGTAAACTTTGGTGATAAGAAGTTAAGAATTAAAAAATCTAACCCTAAGCGTCGGAAATCATTTCGAGCCAGGCATAAATGTGCATCCCCTGGTCCAAAATGGAAAGCACGATATTGGTCATGTAGGTTTTGGTAAGAGTTAGCTATGTTTAGTCGTAATCCTGATGAAAATAAACATTATAATGAGCTTAATGATTATGATATTCGTTCAATGATTAAAAACAGCAATAATCGAGACAAACTATCCGACGAAGTTTTTTGGTTTATTCTTGACAACGACCAATTACATAAAAAGTTTTTTATTCCACTGGCTCGAAAAACGTATATTAAAAATTTTAATGATAACTTTGATAATAAAGAATTTTGTGATTCGTTTATGCCTATGGTCAAAGCTGGGTGCATTTTATACTATAACGAAAAAGAACTAGAAGGTCATCTTAAAAATATCTTTACCAAAGAAATGAGAAAATCTCTTTGTCAACGCATTGCTAGTCATACATACGACGACATTGTCAATGGAAATTATAATGTTGGGGACGTTCCAAAAAAACAGATCTCAACTGATTTTATTGAAAAAATTGACGAAACTGGCAGTGCGCAAATGGCTGGACCGTCAGGTCCGCTCTATGATACCAGTGGCAATAACAGCCTAAGTGAATCGTCAGATCTCGACTCCATTATCAAGCTGGCTGGAATTAAAAATAAAAATAATTTAGCAGAACATGGTAGTAATATTAGTTTGACAGCAGCTGAAAAATCTCAATTAATGAAAGAACATAACATACGCCCCGGAACGCCAGAGTGGTTTAGATTATGGTTCACATTACCTTACCTTACAAATGTTGATCCATTAGACCCAAAGTTCATTTCTGATAAATAACATTTAAGACCAGGAGTAAGCTAAATGGGAAGATTATCTAACGCTGCTAAAATTGCCTTTGCATCGTCATTTAGTTTTTATTTGAAAAGTCATCAATTTCATTGGAATGTTGAGGGATCGGATTTTTATCAATACCATAAATTATTTGGCGACATCTACGACGAGGTGTTCAAAAGTATTGATACGTTTGCCGAACAAATACGCAGTATGAATTCATATATGCCCGGAAGTTATTCTAAATTTAGCATGCTGTCAATGATTAATGACGAAAATGCTGTTCTTGATAAAGATCAAATGGTATATGAATTAATTCAAGATAATAAAAAATTAGTTAAAATCTTAAAGTTGGTATTTGAGATATCCGAAGAAGAAAACGAATATGGTTTCAGTGATTTTATTGCTGGAAGAATTGACGCTCATAAAAAACACGGATGGATGCTGGCTTCCAGCATTAAAAATTAATATGAGAGCTAGGGAATTCATCAAAGAAGGTAAAATGAAGCTTAAAATAGCCAAACGTCACCAGGAATCTACTCGTGGATTACACAAAGTGGTTGATAGTTTTTCTGCCAAGAGTGATTTTAGTTCAGACTATACTCTTTATAGATTAATGATGGCCACAGCATCTACCGACGGCATCGCTGAACCTAACATTGATGCGAAATCATGGATTGGTATGAGTAAAGTTGCTTTTCCCTATAGTCAAGAAGATCAAAACAAATTAATTAAAGCATACAAAAAACTTGGTGTTAAATATAATGATGTTAATCAAGGCGATCTAACCAGCCGAGAGCTAGAGTCTACTTACACCCAGAGCCCGGTAGCCAATTGGACCAAAACTAACGAGTCTCAAATTAAAAACGAAGCAGCAAGTAGCGGTACTACCAGTTCAGCTAATGTAGCCCCTGTAGTCAGCCCTCATATAAGCCCAGGAGCAGCCAGAGGACGCAAATCATATATTGGGTCGCCAGGCCGAAGCGGTACTAAATCCCCGCCGCAACCTAAACCTCGCACGCAAAGCCCTAGCGATAATGCACTAGACATGCCAGATAGCATTTTTGGCACCGGTGCTATTACAAGAAAACGTAGGAAACGTAAGAAAAAATGAAAAAGCCCAGCAAATTAAAAGAGTTTCGTGATCCAGAATACAATGACGAAGTTGGAATGGTTATGACCAATCTACGCACTATGAATCGATCAGCTCGGCGCCTAGCAGCCACATTAACTCCAGAAGAGAATTTACCAGAATGGGTACAAGAAAAAATTGCCAAAGCAACAAGCATGATTGTTGCTGCTGCTAATTATATGGAAAGTCAGCATGAACAAGGCCGCATCTATACAAGTGAAACTCAGTTAAATCGCAAGCAAGAACAGCAACTGACAAAAATTAAGAAATCTCTGCAAGAACAACTACAACGTTGGAAATGATCACAAAAAGATTTGACCATATGCATAAAATCATGCAAAATAACAGCATAAGGAGTTTTTATGAGCAGAGTATTTGGATCAGCCGAACAAAATAAAATTAAACAAATTGTGTCTGAAGGAGTTACTGTTATGCAAGAAATTGCAGATCTACAGGAAGGACTAAATGATACCATTAAGGCCGTGGCAGAAGAACTTGAGGTTAAGCCTGCATTAATCAAAAAAGCAATCAAAATTGCACAAAAAGATCAATGGGATCAAGTTTTTAAAGATTTTGGCGATTTGGAAACAATTGTTGATATTAG
>CAYUZA010000270.1:0-3177 GCA_964449535.1 uncultured Saprospiraceae bacterium | reverse complement strand
CGAACAGCCAGGGCGTGACGTTGGCGGGAAAGGTCGGGTCGAGCAGCACCTCGGCCAGCTTCCACAGCAGGCGGCCCCGCTCCGAGGGGGTCATCCGACGCCAGGGGCTGCTCTCATCAAAAGCTTCCCGGGCGGCTTTCACCGCACGTTCGATATCCGTGGCATCCCCTTCGGCCACGTGGGCCAGGACCTCCCCGGTAGCCGGGTTTTCCACGGTAAAGGTTTTACCGGACGCAGCGTCCACCCATTGACCGTTGATTAACAATTTGCGCGGCGATTTCAGAAACTGGTTCACCTTGTCACTGATTTTCAGTGATTCTGCCGTCATCGACATCGTATGAAATACCCCCTTTTTGCAAAACAAAAATACGTCAGATTTCGACGTGCCCTCACGTTGAGTTGCGCCCCCACTATCTCGAAAGAGCAAAACCCTGTCAAGGCAATGATTGAAGCAATTCGCCCGTTTGTAACAACATCGAAACCACGGGCCGCAAAAACCCACGACCGCCCGGTCAGGGCTTGACCCTCCGGCTTTTGCGATCTATGGTGCCCACCCCCTGTTGGACAGATTTCGAACTTCAATCTTGAAATCTGAAAAGAGATTGGAAGAGGATATCAAAATGTTTTTAGTCCGATTTGCTTAGACATTCACATTATCCATTGTTTAACTTGAGTAAGTGCATCAAAGTACTGTCTTTTATCAAACACCAACGGCCCTTGTTTTTCATACTGTCCTTCATCCCAGCTTAAAAGTTCAGAAAATCCTGACCAAATCACAACAGAATCATCTATTTTTATATTGCAAAGCACTGAACCGCAACCGTCTTCTCCGCAGGTGCATATGTAAATTAAAGTTTTTAAGTCCTCAGGCTCAAAATCACTACTCTCAGAATCCCTCTCTAATTTCCAGAGCTCATACAAGGAAATTCCATAATATGGGTGTTTAACCTTGAGCGTAAATCTTGGCCATCAACCAAGATTTTTACTTGTTGGAATGGTTTTTCTTCTTGTGCGTACATTTTCGCCATTTCAGTTTCAAACTAGATTATATGCATTAAATAAGATAACTCCTTGAGTCTAGTAAAGCCTTAAAGCCTATTCTATTTCTCTAACCGTGCAGTTATGTTAAACGTTTGTTAATGCTAAATATTTGTTTTTTAAAAAATAAAAGCATTTTGTTGAGGACTCTAGTATCAAAAGGTTGACCCTGAATCATTTCTCGCTCTGTTATTGCTATTTCGGACAACTGTTCTGCTTGATCTTTTATAAGAGCTTTTATCCGAGAATATGTAAAACCTATCGAGCTACTGAATCTCTGCCAGTGTTCAGCTCTGATGTTTCCAATCATGTACTCTTCACCGATTTCCATAGCCATTCTTTTTGTAAGAGATGTATATGCTTGGGTACATAAGATGTCGTAGAACGGGGCTAAAGTTACGCCTACAGAGGTTTTATAGAGTAGAGAAAAGTTCTTTGCATGTGCATCTGTATTGCCAACGAGGTAGTTAAAAACTGCTATTTCGGCTAGCCGAGTTCGTGCTTTTGCAGGTTGAGATGTTTGCTTAAGTAGTTCAAAGCACTTTTGAAAACCTGGCCCACCTTCTGATTGATATTTATATGCGCTAGGTATTCCTAGCGCTTGGCAGAAATCTTCTTGATGAATACGTCTAAGTTTATCTCCAACTCTTTCTCTGTCATATCTTTCTATTAGTAGATAAGAAATGCCGTTAGCTTGTCTCATTTCAACATTTGGAACTTCAAATCCGAGAGCTTTGGCAATCTTCAAGCACAGATATTCATTTTGAACTGTACCCTCTAACAAGTTTATTGCCGGTTTTAAAATATGCGTTGTAACACTTCCCTCTTTCGGTAAAGCTATTTGATCTTCTATAAGACATACTGCTGCTTTGTCTTGAACCCCTGCTAGTGATAGCCGAAGCCCATCTACTCCTATAAAAAGAGGCTTTGTTGGCAATTCTCTAATATGTAACGCCAACTCTTTTTCTCTTAAAACTCTACCTTTTAAAGAGATTAAATCAGTTTCCCATTCGGGCTCTTCAAGATCATGTAAAGAGACTGCACCAGCACAGTCCTGGCCAATAACCTTTAACAAGCTAAAAGTATTCTGTGAATTAATGCCAAAGCGCTTTCCAATGGCCAGCCTAGCTGCCTCCCCTTCCGGCAACAGTCCCCCAAAGTAAGCTTCACAAACCTCATGAGGGTATGGTTCTTCTCTTACAGGCATACTAAGAGTAAGGGCTAACGTTGCTTCATTTGTATATTGGAAGTTCATCTTTCCATTGGCGTCTTGGGATAGAACTCCAATATGTTTTCCATACAGGCGAACTGATAAGTGCCTATCGTCCATAAGAAACCTCATTTATGATAGGTGGTTCCTGAGCAATAAGTTTAATCCCAAGCATGTTTGCTACCAAAAGCGCCTTCTCAATTTCACAAGTTGGCTTGCCTTTCTCAAGATCGACAATGAATCGTAAGCCAACTCCACAAGCGCCAGCAAGTTCCGGTTGCGTTAGCTTTTGCGCTTTGCGAACTTTTTTTATTAATGCACCAAAATCACGTGTCGATTGTATACTCATGATGTGAGGAGATTTCTTCCTTGTTCTTTAGCTTTTGTAAGTGTAACATGAAAATATCCCGTTCGGGAAATATTTATATGTTTGTATTTGTTTGACGGTCAATATTTCCCGCTCGGGAAATATTTGTATGTTTATACACTAACCTTATTTTAAATTTCCCGTACGGGAAATGAGAATAGGCCTCCCTTTAAGCCTTTTATGGTGTTTTCCGACTCTTGAATAAGTAATCAGACCAATGACACAGATAAATACCATTCCAATTGCATCTCCGTCAGAAGACAGGTTTACCCTCAAACCCCTTCAATACTTTTACGGAAGCAAAGGCTTATATCTTGATTCCCGCAAAATCCTTCCTAGGCGTGGGCAAGTGATAGCTGGTTCTTGTCGTAACAGAGATACTGGTTCCCTTTCAGAGTGTTTAAGCGATGTGCGATTGTGGGATATTAAAACCGGTTTTGAGACGCTTAAGTTTGGCCGTGTTGATGAAGTAATGAATGCACTCTCAGTTTCTCCAGATGAGAACCTTGAAGTGGTTCCGAGTGTTCAGACAGAATTTACATCTTTGAACGCTCTGAGATCC
>CAYUZA010000269.1:0-3195 GCA_964449535.1 uncultured Saprospiraceae bacterium | reverse complement strand
TGATTAACAATTGTTTTCAAGTACTTGCAGTTCATTGGATTTCATTAATGAGAGTGTATTATTTACTTCCTAAACAAAAAGGAATGGCAAGTGGCACATTAGAATGGGTGAATATTTTCTCGCAATATGTACAACAACCAGTAGAAAATGACAAACCACTCTATGTTCAGATTGAAGCATTGTGTGAGGCGTTTAAAAACAAAAACTGGACTAACTGATCTTATAAATGGATAAACAAATTGTATTAATCACCGGTGCATCAAGAGGAATTGGGAGAGCTATAGCATTAGAATTTGCTGCAGAAGGGTATTATGTGCTCATTAACTTTCGTTCAGGAGAACTGGCTGCAAGAGAGACACTAAGTCTAATACAGGAAAAAGAGGGAGAAGGTGAGTTACTACCCTTTGATGTCACTAATGAAGAAGAGGTTTCGAATGCTATTTTTAACTGGCAGAAAGTCAATCCAGGGAAAGCAATTTCTGTTTTGGTAAATAATGCAGGCATAAGAAAAGATAATTTACTTTTATTCCAAACGTATGATGACTGGTCATCTGTAATCAGCACGAATCTTGATGGATTCTTCCATGTAACCCGTGCAATATTAAAAGACATGATACACAAAAAGTATGGCCGTATCATCAATATATCCTCCCTTTCCGGAATAAAAGGTATGCCAGGACAGGTAAACTATGCGGCATCTAAAGGAGGCCTGATAGCTGCTACTAAATCCCTTGCATTGGAAGTAGCTCGTAAAAACATTACAGTTAATGCGATTGCCCCAGGATTTATAAAGACAGATATGACTACCGATTTAAATGAAACAGAACTACAAAAGCTGATTCCTTTGCAGCGGTTCGGTGAGGTCGAAGAAGTATCATCCTTAGTTGTATTTCTTGCTGGAAGGTCAGCCGGATATATAACGGGAGAAGTAATTTCTGTAAATGGGGGCCTATACACTTGATATAGAATACAATGGCTTTATTTACATCATATGCGTAGAGTTGTAATAACAGGAAGCGGAATATATTCCTGCATTGGGAAAAATCTTGACGAGGTTAGAAGTTCACTTTATAACGGGAAATCAGGAATTATCTTTGATCCGGTGCGTAAAGAGATGGGCTACCGCTCAGGGCTTACCGGTTGGGTAGAACGGCCTGACCTGAAAGGACTGGTTGAACGTCGATCTAGGATGAATATGCCAGAGCAGGCAGAGTTTGCTTATATGTCTTCTATTGAGGCGCTAAGACAAGCAGGAATAGACCATCAATTTTTGGCAGAACGAGAGGTTGGTATAATTTTCGGAAACGACAGTTCATCAAAGCCGATTGTCGATGCCTTAGATGTTTTTCGTGAAAAGAAAGATTCCATGCTAGTAGGTTCCAGTTCTATTTTCCAATCAATGAACTCCACCGTTTCCATGAATTTGGCTACGATTTTTAAGTTAAAAGGGGCAAATTTTACCGTTTCCTCAGCCTGCGCGAGTAGTAGTCACGCCATAGGATTGGCCTATCTGCTCATTTCACAAGGCCTACAAGATGTTGTGCTTGCAGGAGGGGCTCAGGAAAATAATCCTTATACATTTTTCACATTTGATGCTTTAAGTGCCTTTTCAATGTGTGAAAATGACCCTGAAAAAGCCAGCAAACCTTTTGATAAAAATCGTGACGGTCTTGTACCTAGCGGGGGGGCAGCGTCACTGGTCATAGAAAGTCTAGAGTCTGCCATGGCTCGTGGCGCTCATATTTTAGGAGAAATTATAGGGTTTGGTTTTTCATCAAATGGCGATCATATTTCACAATCAAATGTAGATGGCCCCTACAGGTCAATAGAAATGGCCATGAAAATGTCAGGCCTTAAAGCAAGTGAAATAGGATATGTGAATGCACATGCTACATCTACTCCAACAGGTGATGCCCGTGAAGCTCAAGCAATCATGAAAGCCATGGGCAGCGATTGCCCACCTGTCAGTTCTACAAAATCCATGACCGGACATGAATGCTGGATGGCAGGGGCAAGCGAAATGGTATATTCTTTGATAATGATGCAACACGATTTTATTGCACCAAACATAAACTTTTCGACTCCGGATGAAATGACCAAGGGATTACCTGTAACAAACGAAACATTAAATCGAAAATTTGATGTATTTTTGACTAATTCTTTCGGTTTTGGAGGAACTAATTCAACTCTTATTGTCCGGAAGTTCTTAATATCGTGACATCTATGACCAGAGAAGAAATTGAAGAAAAGACCTTAAGTTTTTTAGCAGAAGAGTTTGAAGTTGAGAGAGATATTATGAAACTGGATGCGCCTCTTAAAGAAACTTTAGGGCTTGATAGCCTTGATTTTGTTGATCTGGTAGTATTTATCGAAAGTCATTTCGGTTTTAAAGTAAAAACGGAAGATTTTCAAGGCATGATTACCTTTAAAGACTTTTACGATTACATCGAAAATCAACTAATCGCCTCCCAATTAAAATCATAGCGCATGGCCGATTGGGATGGAAAATCCAAAGGAACTGCTTTAGGCTACAAAATTCTATTTTTTATCCTGAAAAAGGCCGGTGTTATTCCTGTTTATATAATCCTATATCCTGTAGTACTTTACTATTTTTTCTTTTCAGGTACTTTCAAGTCAACCTTTTGGTACTTTAGAAATATTCATCAATTCAGCTTACTTAAATCAATTTTAGGTGTCTATAGAAACTACTATTCTTTAGCTGTTGCACTTGTCGACAAGTCAGCTATTTATAGTATTGAAAACCACGGATTTACAATAAATTTTGATGGCGAAAACCACTTGAATAATCTTACATCTCATAAAACAGGTGGCCTCCTGCTGAGTGCACATATAGGAAGCTGGGAAATGGCGGCACACTACCTTAAAAAATATAATACAAAAGTAAATATTTTTTTACTACAGTCTGATTACGAGAGGATTCAAAAGGTCATAAAAAACGCTTTGGTAAAATTGGAAAAAGATGTTCACCTAAAACGAATTCCGGTTTCTGCTAATAGTTTTGAACATATTTTTGCTGTTCGTGAAGCGCTTGAAAATAGAGAGCTAGTTAGCTTTAATGCAGACAGGTTTGTTAACGACCAAAAAACATTTTTGAAACAATTTGCAGGCCGTTTGGCACCTTTTCCTGCCGGCCCTTTTCAACTAGCTGCTATGTATGGGGTTCCTGTGAGTATG
>CAYUZA010000268.1:0-3220 GCA_964449535.1 uncultured Saprospiraceae bacterium | reverse complement strand
AGCCCCACCGCCAATCCGATCAACAATTGATTGGAGCCTTTGGCAATCAGATGGCCGGGTGTCTCCGTGGCTTGTATAGGCAGTACATTGGATAGTTTCTCCAGGTCATAGAACGCATTGCCTGTGTTCGATTGATAAAACAAACTGGCTATGCGCTGCTTAGTAACCAGTGCATACCCATCAGTTGTAGCCACTAGCAAAGTCGATGGATAATTCCGCAGGATTTCCCCATCTATCCTGTTGGAATCAGTAAGGATCACATATCCTTGCGCCATGCCCATGCAACCAACTGCCAAAAGGGTCAATAAGAGAGTCACTTTTTTCATAGTATAAGTTTTAGGTGAGTAATGCCACAAATGTCATATACCATACCGCAGTCTATCTGCGGTGTAGGGTATAAATGAATCGACATACCTGATTTGCGCACAAGATCTCCAGTTTTTACTTCCGTTACTTTCTGCCAATTGCCAGTTGCTCCGCATAAAATTGAATCATTTCATTACAATTCAGCTTATTTCATATAGCATAAAAATAAAAAGAGTGAAAAGAGAGGTATCTTTGGGTCATTATTTAACTTCTTAAATTTTTAAGTTATGGCCAAACAAAAAGGCCCTCTTAAGTACCGCGGAACGCTTGGTGAGATCAAGCACTTCCGCATCAAAGGTCTGCCCGATCATTACGCAGGCCTGATTGGCGGTCCATCCGCTGAGCAGATCTATTCGGATCCTGCCTTTGCCCGCACCCGCGAAAACATGAATGAGTTCGCAGGTAGTGCGCGTGCAGGTAAAGGATTCCGTGCTGGTCTCAACTCAGTGGTAAAACGCATGTCCGACCCACAATTTACCGGACGTGTTACCTCCATCATGAAGAAGATCAATCTGGAAGACCAGTCAGAATCGCGCGGCTACCGTGCTATTCTGATCAGTCAGCAGCGCCACTTGCTGTCCGGATTGAATCTGAACCGAAACCTGTCTTTCGACGGTGTTTTTTACGCAACCTCTACTGTACTACCTACAGTAGACCGTAACGAAGCCACGTGGGTAATCCCACCATTCATGCCCGGACAGTCCGTGTCTTGGCCGGATGGTGCTACCCACATGCGCTTTATCCATGTCCTTGGGGTCGTATCTGATTATGCGTACGACAGCCAGACCAAATCCTATGAGCCGCTGGACGCAGTACTCAATGGTGTCAACACAGTAGCCATGTCGGCATACCTGCCGCTGAATCAGGCTACTACAACCGATACCCTAATTACAGCACAGCTGCCCGGCATGCCTGTCCTCAATGCTGATGTAACGGCCTATTCTGCCATCGGCATCGAGTTTTACCAATTGGTCGGCAAAGAGTATGTAATACTCAATTCCGGCAACGCCATGAAAGTGGCCTCCCTGTATTAAGCAGCAGGAATACTGCCTTACTACACCCGCCCCGGTCTTTCAAGGCCGGGGCTTTTTTTACCTATCATACAAACTATCACATTGCCATTTTTGGAAACCACCAACCAAAAAAATCCCCGGACTTATGCAATCCGGGGTCACGTAAAAAGGGAGTATTGGTGTGGCAGTATGTCGAGTTGCCACAAGGGGGCTATTTGGTGTATTCCACTGTGAGGTATCCTACAACGTATCCTTTGATTTCTAAATACTATCTGTTCTCATTGGCCAGAGTTTCCTTCGGCAGTTGTGTTTACCTTGTAATGCTGACTAATCAATGTTCTTACATCACCCATGGTGTAGTAGATCTTCTTCTCTATCTGTGAGTAGTTGATCCTGCCTTCCTTGCGCCAATTATGCAAGGTGCGCTCTGTAACACGCATCAGTCTGCTCAAATCATTGTTGTCAATTACGGCATCATTCGGCAAAAAGTAAAGCCAGAGCTTGCCATCTTCAAAATATTCCCAAAGCTGTTCTTTGATTTTTTCTATATCATACATTGATGTCGTATTTTGATTGTAAAATGAAAAATTGTCGGCGTTGTAGGCATCCATCCGGGGCTTTTGTTGTGTATCATCTTACTGTTTTTAATTGGCTCAATATTGCAATGTTACTTTTACTCTTGTTACCTGGTTTTGCACATTTTATTCAGAATTGGGGAGCCTAAGTCCGGCCATGCCAATTCCATGCCGGGTATATAGGCATAAAATGCCCATATAAGCCGGTCACATGCTATTCCCTCCTATAGCTGTGTGTACAAGCAAAGATGATATACGTCCGCAGTAAAAAGTGTAAATAGTATTCCACACCTATTGGGATAACTATCTGAACCCCGCATCAAATAAGCATTTGAAAGATGCATTTATTTTTTAGAAAAGCATTATATAGCCAAATTCAATATATATCTAGGTCGTTTTACGGTGAAATAAATAAAATTTTACAAAATTTTTTCTGTAACAATTCAACTTTACACTTCCACAATCCAACCGCAGTCCCGGTCAAAATATCAGACTTGCCTATAGCCCTGTCGCCTTATTGCATCGTCACCCGGTTGCCGTTTTACTGTCAATCTGTTCCACCCCCGTTCCGATCCAAGCAATAGGCGTCTTATATTCCCTCATTATTGATTGGTTACACCCATTTTTGAGTATTCATTAATCCATTTTTCAAAATCACCTGAGTCATAGCTGAGTCATACCTGAGCCATACCTGAGTCATCCCTGAGTCATCCCCCCCATACCGTATCTCGTATTGCGTAACTCGTATAGCGTATTGCGACTTGTAGGAAGGGAGATTTGTGGTCTGTTTTCGGGCGTATGCAATACGCCCTTACGGTAGGTAGCCCTGGGTAAGGTAACGTACCATGCTACAGAGGGCTCGCCTCATCGCCTCATCGCCCTGTCGCCCTGTCACCTCATCGCCCTGTCTTTCCGTCGCCCAGTCACCATGTCACCCATTATCACAAAGGCCTCATCCAGCCTTTGTTAGGATATGTCGCCCCTTCAGGGCTGATATTGGTTGTTGTGCAGTATGCTAGTACACAGTCACACAATACAGCTCCATAGGAGCGGTATATTAATAGCTACTATGATCATATCTGAGGGTAAGAGCTCCAGCGGAGCGGCACATGGGTAGTCGTAAGATTGTTCCTTTTGGGGCGTATGCAATACGCCATTACGGTTGTAGGAGTATAGCATTTTATCCATTTACACCTTACAACTTTATTCTAATTCACTTTTTTCCTTCACCAGAGGGAAACTGTCCCCTGTAGGTGTAAGATGCTT
>CAYUZA010000267.1:0-3242 GCA_964449535.1 uncultured Saprospiraceae bacterium | reverse complement strand
TGAGCCGCTGTATTTCAATGCCGAATTGTACAACAAGAGTTATCAGTTAATTAATGATCCTGATGTTTCTTTGGTAATCACTAATGAAGCACGTGAAGATTTCCAATTTGTATTTAGCAAAAGAGGTAAAGCCTATGTGGCAGAGCCTGGGTTATTTCCGCCAGGTAGTTACAGTTTCAAGGCGTCGACCGTGTTTGATGGCGAAACACTAAGTGCTACAGGTACTTTTAGCATTGAATCCATGAATCGCGAAATGATAGAATTGCGTGCAAATCATGCTTTGCTGCAAAGAATGAGTGAAAAATTCGGGGGAGCATTTGTGGGGCCAGACTCCATTTTAGCACTTGCTGAAATGATTCGGGAAAACAACCGAATTAAACCGGTGATATATGAATCCTTTAAAACAGATAAAGGAATCAATTTAAAATGGCTATTCTTTATGCTGGTTTTATTACTGGGTAGCGAGTGGTTTTTGAGAAAGTACTTTGGATCCTATTGATCATGAAGTATTAGCCAGCCAATCATGTTAAAGAGCATATGGGACCTATACCGCCAATCTTATGCAGGCTTGTCAAGGCATGCATGGATGTTGGCATTGGTAATGCTTATCAACCGAAGCGGTGCAATGGTCATGCCATTTTTAGGTGTTTATCTGCGTACTGATTTGGGTTATACCCTCAATCAGGTAGGGTTTTGCCTTAGCGCTTATGGAGCGGGGTCTATTTTGGGAGGTTTTCTGGGTGGATATTTAACTGACCGTATAGGGCACTTTAAGGTTCAAATATTTTCTTTATTTGGAGGAGCTATTTTATTTGCAGCATTAGCATTCATAGAGTCCTTTTATGCATTGACCATAAGTTTGTTTTTAGCCAGCGTTATTATCGAGTGCCTAAGACCAGCTAATACAAGCTCTATTGCACTATACTCTAAGCCAGAAAACCTTACTCGAGCATTTTCTTTGAATCGAATGGCTATCAATTTAGGCTTTTCTATTGGACCTGCAGTAGGTGGACTTTTGGCGGGCATTTCATTTAAGCTCATTTTTGTAGCAGATGCCTTTACTTGCCTGGCAGCAGGTTTGGTTTTTTATTTTTATTTCCGCAATATTCATGTTGAAACCAAAAAAAGAAAATTTCAAACTTCTAATACCGATGAAAACGCTGCCATTTCACCTTGGAAAAATAAATCTTATTTGGCATTTATTGGGCTTACCAGTCTATTTGGAATTTTATTTTTTCAACTATTTACTGCATTACCGCTTTTCTATAAAGAGTCTTGTTCATACAATTCAGCACAAATTGGAGGGCTTTTGGCATTAAACGGGGTCATTGTATTTTTGTTTGAAATGATATTTGTATATAAAGTAGGACGGAGAAGCCGATACAAAACACTCATAGCCATTGGCTTACTCTTTTGCGGCCTGGCTTTTGCTTCGTTGAATATATCTCAACATATTTCTATTATTGTGTTGAGCATGCTCTTGTTAAGTGTTGGTGAGATATTAGCCATGCCTTTCATTGCTTCAGTAGCTGCTGAAGCTGCCCCAGATCGGTACAGGGGTGCATATATGGGCTTATTTACTGTTGCCTATTCCGTTGCGTTTACGGTTGCACCTTTAGTTGGTACTAGACTGATTCAAATGACTGGATTCGAAGGGCTTTGGTACGCAATGCTCGGATTGGCTATTTTTATTGGGTTAGGATTTTTCATGCTGGTTCCTCGCATGAAAACTGCACAATAAGGTTTGGCCGTTAAAGGCATTTTGTCATCTTAATCTGAATCATTAACTTTGAGGTAAATGCCATTGTCAGCTATGAAGGAAATTAGACGTGTATGTGTATATTGCGCTTCATCCAGTCGTGTAGATCCAGCTTATTTTGAAGCCTGTCGTGATTTAGCAGCGCTATTGGTACAGCACAATTGCGAGGTGGTATACGGTGGAGGAGGCGTTGGGCTAATGGGAACCCTTGCCGACACAGTACTTGAGTTGGGAGGTCGAATCACTGGAATCATGCCCGAATTCATGAAACAAGTGGAATGGGAGCATAAAGGACTTAGTAGCATCAACCTGGTGCAGGATATGCATGCAAGAAAGAAACTTTTTTTAGATGGTACGGATGCAGTAATTGCCTTACCGGGAGGTTGTGGCACCATGGAAGAATTGCTCGAAGTACTAACTTGGAAACGTCTTGGTCTATTCAATAAACCAATTATAATTGTTAATACAAATGGGTATTACGATCACTTATTGGCAATGTTAGAAAAAAGTATTGAGGATCAGTTTATGGCACCCATTCACCGGACCATGTATGCTGTTGCCTCCGTTCCAGATGATATACCCTACTTGGTAGAAGAGATGGGTGACTGGAATGAAGGCGCCATTAAATTTGTAAATCTATGAACGTCAGGAGACTTTTAATTGTTAATAATAGTCATTCTACCTAAAAACTGAATCATGCCCCTTTTCAATAAATATGCATCTATAAAGTGGAACCATTTTTTGTGGGGCTTAATCATCATGTTCGGGACTAATACAGCACGGGCAGGCCATATCATAGGAGCCGATATGACATATAAGTGCTTGGGAAATGGCGATTATGAAATCACCATGAAGGTTTACAGGGATTGCTTTTGTGTTAACTGCGCCAATTTTGATGAAGAGGCTAATTTTTCACTGTATGCCTGTGGTTTCAACACACCATGTCTTACCCTTAACCAGAATCGCAGTTTAGCTTCTGTTCGTGTGCGATTGAGTGGTAGAACATCGGTACCGGCCCCCACATACGAATGCCAAGAAACTCCCCCCAATCTATGCGTTGAAGAGGGTTTATACAGGTTTAAACTATCCGATTATAATCTGCGGCTAAGGGATACCACTGAGACTTACTATATCGTATATCAACGCTGCTGTCGAAACCAAACCATCACCAATATCGTACAACCAGGTTCGTCAGGGGCAACGTATTTTGTGGAGATTAATCCCCGTACAAACGCTGCATGCAGCAGCAGTCCGGAATTCAACAAATTTCCTCCCACTGTAATTTGCGCTAATACTCCACTGGATTTTGACCATTCCGCCAAAGATGCAGATGGAGATTCATTGAGCTATCGTTTTTGCGCACCATTATTGGGTGGAGGATTAGGAGGACTTAATGGAGGACCTCAACAGTTCCTTTGCGATGGTATTGTGCCGATACCTTCCTGTCCACCTCCATTTCAAGAGGTAATATATTCTACACAGT
>CAYUZA010000266.1:0-3261 GCA_964449535.1 uncultured Saprospiraceae bacterium | reverse complement strand
GTAATACCTCGCTAACAGACTGCTCGTTTTTCATATCATTGGCTTAACTGTATAATTTTGTAAAGATAAATGTTTACTAAGAAATAACATACAGCCACGCTGACAAGCTAACTTTACGGCGTGAATGCAGAAAATAGTTATACAGGTATAATAAAATTAGCTGGCCCAATTGCAATAGCCAATGTATCTCAAATGATATTGGGAATCATTGATACTGCAATGGTTGGAGCATTAAACTCAACATTACTAGCTTCATCTGCTTTAGTAAACAGCCTTATTGCAATTCCTTACATTCTTGGCATAGGATTGGCCATTGGCCTGTCCCCTTTGCTAACTGCTTCAGTTGGGGCCGAAAACAAGGATCTCTTCAAACAATATTTTCAGAATGGACTATTAGTTAATGCCATTTACTCTGCTGGTTTAGCTTTACTTGTATCCATCTCTGCCCCATTAATTTATAAGATAGGTCAGGAAGCTTCCGTTGCCTCGGCAGGTGAAACCTACTTACATTTAATGGGTTGGTCTATGATTCCTATGCTTTTATTTTTAACTATAAAGCAGGGTTCAGATGCTATTTCAATGACTAAAATTCCCATGATCTTATCCATTGGAGTCATACCTTTAAATGTAATACTCAATTATATATTAATATATGGGAATTTTGGAATGCCTGCTCTTGGTTTAAATGGAGCGGGAATAGCTACATTGATATGCCGAATCATATTATTGCTAGCAATGCTATTAACCATAACTTATTCGCGTGACTATCATTCACATTTTAAAGATTGGTTTAAAGACTGGAAATTGCATCCAAAACTTCAATTTAAAATCTTAAAAATCGGGGTGCCAACAAGTCTCCAATATGCCATGGAATCATGGGCTTTCGCTTTTTCAGGAATCATGATGGGTTGGCTTGGTAGTAAGGCTTTAGCGGCTCATCAAATCGCATTAAACATGGCATCTTTTACCTTTATGGGCGCGGTGGGTATTGCCACAGCTGGATCTATAAGAGTAGGTATCGCATATGGTAAAAATCAACCATCTGATATTCACACTGCAGCAAAAAACACATTTTTCCTCAGTATGGCCTATGGTTTAATTACCGCCATTTTGTTGATAATAGGTCGACATCATATTCCTTACATGTTCAATTCTGAACCAGAAGTAGTAACACTTGCATCAGCTCTTTTGGTTTTTGCCGCAATTTTTCAAATATCGGATAGTACCCAAACAACCGGTGTTAGTCTTTGCAGAGGCATTCAAGATATTGCAATACCTACGACGCTGGTATTCGTTGCCTATTGGATCATTGGAATACCCATGGGTTATCTGCTTTCATTTTATTTTGGAATGGGACCATCAGGCATTTGGATAGGATTTTTAGCAGGATTAAGTGCTTCGTCCATTTTATTGAATGCACGTTTTTTTAAAAAATCTCTAAGAAGCCTGAATGATAAAAAGTCAACTTAAATTAAAATGTATTTCCCATTGTGTATATTCGCATTTTCCAATAATGTATGCCTAAGCGCTTCCTTCTTTTCCTTTTGTATCTATTTTTCCATTGTTTAACATTGGGACAGGGAAGCTTTTTGCAACTATCTACTGCTGGTATTCGTTCAAATGGAAATCAGATGGAAACCCTTCAAAATGCAAATACCTTATTCGGCAATCAAGCAGGTTTAGCATTTTTGGAAAAACACACTTTTGTTTTCACAGCTGAAAATAGATATATGTTAGGTAATATTTTCCATGCTGGCGCAGGAATTGCTCTCCCTCTTAAGTCTGGGACTTTCGGGTTGACAGCTGCTACTTTCGGAAATGAATACTACAGGGAAAATAATTTTGGACTATCATATGCCAGAAAACTTACAGAAGGCACTGCATTAGGTGCGCAAATAAATTATAATTGGTTACAAGTCGCGGAAGCTGGAAATCAAGGAAACGTGCAATTCGACCTCGGATTGCAACAAAAAATAACATCATTCCTTCACCTGGGTTTTCAGGTTCGAAACCCAATCAGAAGATCCTATTCAAACGGTTATAAGGCTCCTTCCATATTTAGATTAGGTTCCCGATTGATCATTTCAAAAAAGGTAAATCTATACCTTTCTGTAGAAAAAGAGACAGATCAAAAAGAAAATGTAAAAGTGGGTTTTGACTACACCATTCATCCCAAATTCATAGTAAGATCAGGGCTACAAACCCGTAACCAGACCCTTTCTTCGGGATTTGGCCTGCTTATAAAAGATTATCTTATCATCGATATTGCTGGAGAGTGGCAACCTGTTACTGGAATTAGCCCAGCTGTTACATGCACATATACTCTTTAAAATGAGACCTACCAATCTACTCATAGTTCCTACCCTACCAGAGATACAGCCCTTAATAAATAAGTTAAATCTGACTCCGATAAAGCCAAATTTGTACATGATTGGGAACTGGCATATTTTGATTGCAGGTGCTGGGGTTTTTCCTTTCACCTATCGGTTTACACAATATTTATGCGGATTAGAAAAAATGCCGAGTTATGCATTATTAGTTGGGGTGGCAGGTTCTTACAATACTAGTTTGGTCCCCGGCAATCTTTGCCTTATCACTCAAGAAAAGTGGGGTGATTGTGGCGCGGAAAATGAAGACAATAAATTACTCACTATGAGTGACTTAAACTTGTGGCCCGAAATATCTAATTATCCCGAAAGCCAACAATCAGTACCGTTTCCCCCCAATATACATTACAATTACCCTAAAGTCAACTCAATTACAGTAAATGTAGCCGCAGGTTGCACACCTTCTATTGAAAGTAGAATACAGCAATTTAATCCCGACGTCGAAAATATGGAAGGGGCACCATTTTTTAAAATTTGTCAATTACACAAAATACCTTGTGACCAAATACGCGCCATATCCAATTTTGTAGAACCTAGAAATCGATCAAATTGGAAATTGAAAGAAGCCATTATAGCCCTCAATGACGCTATTTACGACATTATCGGTGAGCCATGAAATCGTTACAAACTTTAACGTCGACTCTTCCAGCTTTTAATCAAATTTCCATTTAAAACAGGAAATCTGTTTAAGTACTTCCACTGAAGCATATAAAGAAAAACAGCCAAGGAGATTCCCAAAATCATTCCAAATAAAACATCGTGTACAAAATGATGGATTAGATATACTCTGGAAATAGATACCAATAAACAACAGATTAATGCAACATAAGGAAAATACCTTTTATCGGCAACTAATAAAGCTGTAATCGTGAAT
>CAYUZA010000265.1:331-3280 GCA_964449535.1 uncultured Saprospiraceae bacterium | reverse complement strand
AGTGAAGTTAGGTGCTTCTTGATATTTAGCCCCTCTGAAAAAAGCGCTGAGGCTGACGACGGAATTAGTCGCATACCTCAGCGCCCTCGCAGTATAAGCTGTTTCTGTTTAGATGTTATCTTTTAGGAATATCAGGATTTTATCGTGACGTTCATCTATTTCACTTTTTGTCCATTTGACTGCGTCCTTAGTCATTTCCTGAATTTCTCGCTGTTGTGCAAGGTGCTTATATGACGCGCGCTTATCAGCAAATGCTTTGTTGCCAACAGAACAATTGTGGGATTTAGAAATGAGTAAATAGTTGCCCAGGCAGTCAATATATTGGTGCAGGAATTCTTCATCATACGCACAATAACCAGCTGCAATAGGTTCCCCAGTGGTAGGTGTTTTCGGTGCAATATGTTCTAACTCAGGACTATCAATACTGTCAAAACGATTAGGTACATAGCCCTTTTGGCCTTGGCCTTTCAAGTGATTTTCATATTTCCAAAGCAGAAACTTTGCTGTAACAGGTGGAATTGCACCTGCTAAGTTGTTTTCAAGTTGCTCATTGTTCCAATATGCCCACCAATTATCACCTTCGATGTCTTTCATCCAGTCAATTCTTTCCAGAATTGGTTCTATGGATGGGTCTTCGGCTGTGAATTTTTGATAAACGTCATTCAACCTAGATGTTATATCGGCTCTTGTTCCGATTAAACGTTGCCGTAATACAATAGATTCCAGCGCCCCGCAAAGTTCATTGATGGAATTTTTAGATAAACCAAAGCTGTATGCTTTAATGATAAAGGGTAATGCTATTCCAATTCCGCCAAGGGTAATCAGCGAATGAACTGCTATTTGCTCTTTTTCGTCTTTCCCAAAGAATATGGTTAACTGTTCAAAGCTAATGGCTAAGGAGTGTGTGAACGATTTGACGAACGCAATCGGGTCTTCTTCTGAGAGTAACTTGTTTATTTTTTCAGTCGCATTTGTTTCCCAGAGTGAGTTGAAATGAACCCTGAGTGTATAAAGCAATACATCATCTTCGTCGATCTTGTATTCTATGGTAGAAATAGATTTATAGATTTTTTCAAATCTGTATTTTATTTCCTCGATGAGCGAATCTTTTTCGTCTCCGCCATAGAGGTGAACATGAAACATGAACTGCGCTTTGATGATTTCCAAATTAGAAGGCTTCTTGCCTCTGTTGTTTTGGAAGATGAACATCTGTATCGCTTCTGATTCATCTTTCACCGTATGTTTGGAACAAGATGCATTTTCAATAGTCTTTAGCATCTGAAGTATATAAGAATCGTCTTTATTATCAAATCGTGAATTGAAGAAATCGAACGCGTTTACAATTCTCTTTGCTGATTCGGTTTCGAGTCCATTTTTATCCTTTTTACTCTGATGAATGACATAGTCTTTGAATAACTGTTTGTCGTAGTCAACAGTTTCAAAACGATGAGTCTGATTTTGAATAATCATGTCCTCTTTGAGTTTTTTTTCCGCATCTGATAATGCTCTGATGGATTCTAGTTTTTTGAAGAGCGCAGAAAGGAATATGATGATGGTGGTGAGTCTTTGCTGTCCGTCAATGACACCGAAACGCCTGTCGGGATTCTGCTCGAATAGGAAATGCCCGAAATAGTAAGGGGATTTGGTAAAGCTCTTGTTGTATTCCTCT
Source organism: uncultured Saprospiraceae bacterium (assembly GCA_964449535.1). GTDB lineage: Bacteria > Bacteroidota > Bacteroidia > Chitinophagales > Saprospiraceae > SLDF01. The sequence continues at coordinate 1,611 of CAYUZA010000265.1, read as the reverse complement.
AAATCTGAAAGGAAAACATTGACCTGTTTGGGCATGTTGTTCTTTTCATGCTCAGTGTCCCAGGAGTAGGCTCTTTGATAGGTCGGAACAAAGAATTTGTTTCCGGCCAGCATTTGTCTGAGGTCTTTTGAAGGTTCCATGTTAAATGATTCTTGTTGTTGAATAGTGAGGTTTGTTGTTGAAACAGGGTGTGCGAATTACAAAGCCGGCTGGTGCCGTTTGGTCGGGCTTTTTGAACAGGAACTTGAGCATAGACTCGATAGACTGGAGTACTTGTTCCCGCAAAACTTACATACATAGTGTGATTTCTCACTTCCTTCATAGAGTCCGTGATATTTTCCTTCCGGATTTTTAGAACAGGAGCTTGATGTCAAACTTGAAACGCTGGAATACTTACTTCCGCACCATTTGCAATAAAAATGAGCCATTGTTTTGTGTGTTTTTATGTTAGCTTCGAATGTATGTATTAAAAAAGTCTAATTGCTATTCATGAATAGTTATTATTATCTGTTTTCAAACAATAAATTCATAAGTGCTTGATAATAAATAAGATATGGTGTGTATTCCGGCGATATTGCCCCTCCCTGATATTGGGTTGAATTGTAAGTCTCGAAGCCAGTAATTCCCGGACATGGAACAATCCCATGTGCTATCATCCATATTGTCTGAAAGCCATTTCATGAGCATCTTTAATCAGGTCAGCCAAAGATTTAGGTTCAATTACCTTCATACTGTCTCCATGAGCAAGGAATTCCATCACGAGGTCGTGGGTCACAAAAAGCTTCAGACTGATTCTTAGTTCCTCGTCGTTATCCGCAATAACCTGCTGAGTTTCATGCAGTGGCAAGGTCCTGATGTATTTTCCCTGAATGGGTTCAAAGGATAGCACGATTTCTTGTGGTTGCGTGTCATTAGGACTAATGATACCAAAGCAATAACGGTAATGCTCTTCTACACGGAAATTGTCAGGATACGTAAAGGATTGATTTGTTATTTCAAGATTGGATAAACGGTCCAGAGCGAAGCTTTTTATAGTATGATCCTTAGCGTCTTTCGCTAAGATATACCAACGATTCTTAAATTCCTTCAACGCAAAAGGTTCGACTATTCTATGTGTTGCCTCGCTTTCCCAAAATTTCTGATAAGCGAATTTTATCATGAATCTGTTTTTAATGCTGTGAAGCAAACCATGAATGTTTTCTGTTCCCTGTGGAGAGCGTTTTTCCAAATGAATAAATGAAGTCATATCCTGTGCCATGTTCAAAGAATTGAAAATATCA
>CAYUZA010000265.1:0-321 GCA_964449535.1 uncultured Saprospiraceae bacterium | reverse complement strand
GTTGAAAATTCATTTGCTCTGACTGACTATAACTGATGAAGTATCCTTTATTCGCTTTGGAATACTCAATATCAATTCCGAAAAGATTTCGAATTTCTTTTAAGTCACGTTGCAGCGTACGTTTAGAGAAACCAACATTCAATGTATCATCCTGCATGTTCAGGTATTTGAACTGGGTTTCGATATAGCGCTGTAATTCCTCATAAGTTGTATATGATTGCATTTTTAGCCTTTTGATGATCAGCATGAATCTGGATATATAGCCACGTTTTGACATTGTCCTGTAGAATAAAGCCGGTTAATTCGTAAGATTATCTACTT
>CAYUZA010000264.1:0-3295 GCA_964449535.1 uncultured Saprospiraceae bacterium | reverse complement strand
ATACACTTAATTTGCGATTGTTTTCATAATATAGTTTTTTAAATATATTGCTTATGCTCAATCGTAGGATCCAAAGAGATGTTCAGTGACTATTTAGGTAAGGCAGTTAAATTTAGAAAAGGAAAATCACTCAATCCAAAGAGGAAACAAACCCCTAACAGAAATGTATAATTTTTAAATCCAAATAAATGAAAAACAGCTATTACAAACTATCAGTGCAAGTTTTGATCAGTACCGCCATCATCCTTATGTCGAGTTGTGGAATTGATATTCAAGAATTTATAGATAAAAAAATATCCAATCAAAGCGAACAACCAATCATTCAAGCACAGGATACAGAAGTCAATTTTACCAAAACCTACGAAGGCGCCATTGATGGCAAATATGAAATTGCCATGACACTTACAAAAAACGCCGATGTATTGAGTGGAACTTACGCATACAAGAGCAAAGGCATTCCCATCAAAATCTCTGGAGAAATTGATCAAGCTGGAAATTTGACCATATTTGAGTTTAATGATAAAGGAAGCATGACAGGACTTTTTAATGGCCAGTTAAACAATCAAACGATAAAAGGGACCTGGGGCAAACCCGATGGCTCTAAATCTATGCCTTTCATGCTTATTGAGTCCTCATCTACCCCATCATCCAGTGGATCGAGCAGAGCTATATGCAAAGAAGAAGAAGGTGTAGACGAATATAGTGGTGACCCTGTACTAACCAAAACATGTTTGTACAAAAATTTTAAAACAATAACGGTGGGTTCAGCAGACTATAAAGGTAGATACTCCTATGAATATGCTGCCTATGTAAAACGTGATAACAATAACTATATCCAAATCAAAAATGGCTCACTTTTTAACCAAAATAAGAATGAATTATTGTCGCTCATTAATGCTCAAATTAAAAAAGATTATAACGAACTTTCAAATGACCCTTGTTTTGAAGGAGAGTCATTTTTCCCATTTGGTTTTGACCAATTAGGTATTGACTTCAGCGACAATATGATTAATTTTCATGTAACTTTTGGATTGCCTGACGCTTGTATGAGTGTTGATGGCACGATCGTTTCATTGAATTTAAATGAGATTCAAAAATATTTAAGTGAATAAAGTATATTTTTTAATATGAATATTTACTCTGAAATACACTAAGCTTATAATCAGGCAAAAAACAGCTGTTCAATTAGTTTAATAATTATTGAACGGTCACCATTAATTATAAAAGTGGAGACCAGAACCCACTCAAAAACACGGGGCGAAATCCGAAAAGCCATATGAGTAGGGAATTATAAAATAATGTAAAAATGGACAACAAATTTTTCACTTTCATCGGGCCCTATTTGTCCTTTATAGACAGCGGGCATCTTTATCGCACACCATTCAGTTGGTTATATATTCTTTTAGCAGGCTTAAATCTATTTTTACCTTTTTACATTTTTTTTCAAGCGGCAGACAATGGGATTTTTGACGCAAATGCAAAATTTATAATAGTGTTCTTCCTTGTTTGGCTTTCTGTAGCTTTTGCTTCCTGGATAAGTTTTCAATTATGGTGGGACAGAAAATCAAAAATTATTTCAACATCTTCTGAAGGGGATGATTTTGTGGCAACACCAGTGTTTTCTCACCTAATCCAAACTATAGGCGAATGGCTTGGTACCTGGATAGGTATAGTTGGATTTTCATTCGCTTTATGGACAACGATTATTTTAGGAGATGAAGGGTATTATTTGTCAACCCTATTAGGGTTAGGGTTTATACAATCTGGTCTAGCTTTTATAATACTACAACCTATATATGGTTTTTTAATAATTGTTTCTTCAAAATTTTTGGCTGAACAGTTTAGAGCTCTTTCATCTATTGCAAACAATACTAAAAAGAATTAAAACCAAATCATATACGACCAAAAACGAAAGTTTCAGGTGCAATGGCTATTTGAACACCATGAGGCAACGATTCAGCCCTCTACATTGAAGGAGCTTACCTGTATTAAACCATGAAACCATGGGTAATACCTCATACTTTGTTGGGTTTATATAATATTTATTTCCAGAATACTTATTTCGAATGAAAAAACTGAGACAAAACGGAGAAGAGTGAGTAGCTGAATTATTATTCTATAGCAAGTTTATATTATCCTCAGTTCATGATGGTAATAACATGTCTTACCTAACGCAATAATGTCACCGTTCCCCTCTCCTCAATCCTGCGCCCATTTTGCTGCACCGCTCGCACCCACACCGCATACGTGCCTATTGGCAGCAATTTTCCGCCTTGCGTGCCATCCCAACCTTGCTCCGGATCCGAAGTAGTGAAAAGTACTGCTCCCCAACGATCAAAAATCGTCATTTCATAACTGGCAATAGATTCCCTATACAATATAACCGGTTTAAAAATTCGATTTGTACCCCCGGGCGCAAATGCATTGGGCAATACTATGGTGCTGTTTTGTTCAACACATGCTGTATTCGAAAATGAAGGCTGAGGTGTCAGCGGACAAGAAGAACTGTATATAGCCGCAAGCCTGTAACAAAACTGAGTACCTCCAGTGGATGGCCCGGATAGTACATCTTCGTAAGATGTTGTTCCTTCAGGCAACAAAGCCAATGGCACAAGCTGCCCTCCTTCTACCCGGTACAATTGATAATCCAGCAGATCGGCATTTTCCAAAAACCAACTATCCCAAAAAACCCGATTTATTCTACCAGGCAACAATTCGGCCTGAAGAAAGAAACTGGCACCCAAGGCGCTCTTTTTAATCACTCCACATTTGTCAAGCGTCTCCACTTGATAAAAATAGCGACCAGCCGAAGGGTCGACTGAATTGTCGCTATAATTATAACTATTGTTGAGCGGACTTGCATAAGTATTGATCACTTCAAATGGGCCACTGGGACCCGGACCCCGCAACAATCTCATGTAAACGATATCGGCCGTAGAGTTGATCTGCCACTGAACCTCGATTCTATTCGCAGTGGTAGTCGTGATGCCTGACAAACACAATAAATCTACCGGTGTAACAATGCTGGGTCGAATGCAGCGGCGGGCAGATACAGCCCTATTGTCACCGGCTTCTTCTAAGGCTTCTACCCAAAAACAATACTCTCGCCCATTTTGCAATGAGGGAAATACATAAGATCGCTCTGCGGGCGGTCGAGTAGCAACCAACTGCCTAACACCTCCATCTATTTGCAGATACACCTCATATCCTCCTACGCCTGCCGGCCAATACTGATAAGCGTTCCAACTCAACGAAGCCTCCCGGCTGCAAGAGTCATAATCCAGTATAGGTAACA
>CAYUZA010000263.1:0-3296 GCA_964449535.1 uncultured Saprospiraceae bacterium | reverse complement strand
ATAGGATTACTATACTCATCTAATAGTCCAAATTTTTTGAAAAATGTAACTGAAAATCCAGCAGAAACATCCCTGCTTGTTAAGCAATTTTTATTAGACGGCACGCAGAAACTCAACCCATTTTTAAATATCACAGTTGCAGGAGGTAGACTGCAAATAGGCAATTCCTTACAACTATTGGAGGAGTATTTTAATACTTGTGAAGCACCTTCTCTTCCTCTTTTGGATGATTATTTTACAGATGCTTTAACCATCAACTGGGATGTTGATGCCACTTATTATGAGTCATACAATATTCGATATAGAGAAAGCGGAAACCCCATCTGGACACAAATAGAAAATGTCTCACCACCTTATCGAATCTCCAACTTACAGGGGTGTACCGTATACGATGTGCAGATTCAAGGGGTCTGTCCTCAGGCTGCATTAAGCCCATATACAGAAACACAGTTTTTCAAAACGGATAATTGTTGCGAAGGACCAAGATTTGTAGACACACTATTTGTTCAGCCAAATGCCGCTAGATTTGTGTGGCGAAAAATTCTCCCGGCTGATTTTTATTTTGTTGAAATAAAAGAGCCACAGGATACCTTATGGCGAGAAATCATTTCTATTTCTGATCAACTGCTAATTAGAGGTTTAAAATTTTGTACTACTTACCAACTAAGGATTTCATCAGTTTGTGCATTGGATACCAGCAATTATTCGGAGCTGTTTACTTTTCAAACCAAAGGATGCGGTGCCTGCACTGAAAAAATATATTGTTCACCTGACAATGAATCTATAACCGATCTGAATATTGAAATGGTCAAATTAGATACATTTTTAAATGAAAGGGCTAGAATATTGCCAGATTACGAAGATTATACAGGTCCTGAAAAAGCGAAAGCCGAAAGAGGAAAACGCTACCCATTTACTTTGCAATTCAAAACCGGCCAGCAAAATCCTTCTACCCACATTGGCGTTTGGATTGATTATGATCACAGCGGTACATTTGAGGAGGATAGCGAACGTGCTATCTATTTGCTACAATACGATGATACTACTCTTATGAGGAATATTGCTATTCCTCTAAATGCAAGGATAGGTACAACCCGCATGCGTGTGGCCGCATTAGATGCAGATCTTAGCGATACTTTATTAGCTTGTCATACGGCCCCATTAACCGGGAAGTTCGAGGATTATTGTATCGAAATTCTACAACAAAATTGCACGGGAACAACTCTACTGGATACTGTTTCTGTGGGTAACGGAACAGCTAAACTTGAGTGGACCGCAGTTGAAGAAGCCATTGCGTATACTTTTAGATGGCGTGAAAAAGGTGCTGAAAAATGGGTTGAAGAATTAAGTGATACGGTCACAAATTGGACTTTAGATATGCTCGAACCATGTAAGACTTACGAATTTGAAGTCCGAAGTGTTTGCTTATTTGATACTAGTTCATATATAAATCTAACCTTCCAAACTCGATGTCCGACCTCTGTAGAAGACCTCGAAAATGACGGATTAAAAATAAGTGCATTCCCTAATCCATACCATAGTGTTTTATATCTAGAAGTTTTACAGGACAAGCCATCAATGATTACTTGTCGTATTTACAACATGTTGGGTCATACTCTGTCAGAAAAACAAATTATTGATATCAAAAAGCATCATTTATTAGAATGGAATACATTTGATAATTATGCTCCTGGCGTCTACATTATGGAAGTAAGAAGCGGCAGCAAGGTTTCTGCTATCAAAATACAGAAATTGTGATTTAAGAGAATTCTTAGTTATTATTTTTCAAGTTTTCTAAGAATAAAAGATACTCCGAACCAAACTTTTGAGCATTGAAATGCTCTTCTACAAATTTTCGTGCATTAAGGGATATCTCATTTAGCTTTTCGGGTTGCGAAAAGATAAAACTTAGCGCATGTAAAAACTCCTCTTTTGAATCTGCTAGCAAAATGTGTTTCCCGTGTATTGCTGGAATTCCTTCTGCGCCAATTCGAGTACTAATAACCACCGAACCAAGAGCCATCGCCTCAATAATTTTTGCCCTCATTCCACCTCCGGAAAGCAAGGGAACAATTGTTAAAGGTGCTGACTGTACAAAAGAAGTGGCATCGGGCACCTCTCCTACTATTTCAACATTTTTTGATTCCAAATTGCGTATAAAATCAGGTGTATTTCTACCCGCTATTCGCAGAAAAATATTTGGAAAAACGGAAATAATCTCTGGCCATAATTCTTTGACGAACCATATAACCCCTTCTTGATTGGGCACCCAATCCATACTTCCTATAAAGTGGATAAATAAAGGATCTGAAAATTCAGGTTTCTTGTAAGTAAAAGCACTTGTATCTATCCCAATTGGAAAATAAAATAATGGTCCGTCATAACCCATTTTTTTAAATAATTCTGCATCCAGTGGACTTATGGGAACTAATGCATCTATCGAATTTAAAACCTGTTTTTCGTACCTTCTCAATTGACGCCATGCAATCATTAAATATGCTCTTTTAAGTGGATTTAGAGTCTGTCTACTGATCCGCCTCCATATAAGCCATTCCACATTGTGCGCTCTAAGTACTATTTTAGCTTTGGAATGTTTGCGTATGGTTTCAATATAAGGCGCCATAAACAAAGACTCTAATTGAATGATATCAATCTTTTGAAATTCAATTTGTTGGATTAATTCTTGGTGAAACAGTTTAACATCAAATCTCGAAATATGATATGACTTATTCCGTATCAAATTCCACAAAAGAGGGAAAAATCTAACCCGATTATCCAAAGGAATAAAAGAACAAGATTGATAAATATCAGATAAAGCATTAACTGCCTCTTGTTCATTTACATAATGCTTGGTAGTATTCATGGACAATAAATCTATTTTGATCTGCGATTTGTCCATATTTCTGAACATGAATCTAATGGCCATAGATTCCCCGTCAATAAAGGGCCATGGAACCTTGCGCGTCAGTTGAAGTAATTTCAAATTTAATGCCATAAAATGTGAATACTGCGCAAATTTAGGCAAATTTGAGGTCGAAAAAAGAAATTAGAGCTAATGATAGAATTGAAACATGTAACTAAAAGGTACGGCAACCTAGATGTATTAAAAGGAGTAGAACTTAAAGTAGAAAGAGGAGAAATGGTCAGTATAGTCGGTAAATCTGGTGCAGGAAAGAGCACTCTCTTGCATATTGCAGGTTTACTTGATTCACCAGATAGTGGCCAGGTATATATAAAAGGAATGGAGGCTACAGCTCTAAAAGGAAATAAACTTGCTCATTTTCGCAATGCACATA
>CAYUZA010000262.1:0-3330 GCA_964449535.1 uncultured Saprospiraceae bacterium | reverse complement strand
CAGTCCAAATTGGGTTTCCATGAATAAATGCATAACCACCCGGCTTAAGCACATGATCTAAGCCCGCAACAACAGAAGGGATATTGCTTACATGCTCAGAAAACGCAACAGCAAACACGAAGTCATACTCGGCGGAACTAAATTCATTGCAAAGACTTCTAGCATCGATCAATGATGCACGAATGTTTTTTTTAATTACCTCGTCCACATACTCTTGAGCGAAACGCCAATTTTCATCAAAATTAGTTGCGTGAATATAACCTGCGCCAGCCTCGATCAAAGATTGCGCGACATAGAATGCGTGGTCCGAGCCCAACTCAAGAATAGATGCTCGGGAAATATCAACCAAGTTTGTAAAGCTCCTTATTAATCTATCAAGCCCATCAACTCTTCCAGGTCCTATTTTTTTAACTGATTTGGAATAGCGATTAGACAGCATTATACTCTACCCTCTGAGCAATTATGAATTGACACCAGAGAGTCCGACTCCAAAATGCCATTCTCATTAGATTTTCGTCATTCATTTCCCTACCGTGCGCCATCAACTCCTCTTCGACAGAGGGTAATCGAATATACCCGGTTTCAATTATTAAAAAGCCACTACTACTCAACTCTGCAATTACTTTGCCGCGTTCAGGCAAATGAATATGCGAGCGATCATCGTGAAAGTTGCCTATAACTAGATCTACACCAGCAGCGCGCATCTCATGACAACTGGGTTGCTCAATGGAAAACTCAGAGGGCCACTCAATATAAACGAGGCCATTTGGCGCCAAAATAGAAGGGATCCATTTAATAAAATTAGACCACTGCAAATGCTCAATAACATGAGAACAAATTAACGCGTCGAATTGATGACTGAATTTAGGTGGAGCAATGTCAAAATTGCCAATCTGGAAATCAATATAATCATTAAATTTAGAAACATACTCGAGAGAGTAAGCATAAATTTGAATATCTTTCCGAGAGAAGGATTGCGGCCACTTCAGTAAGTCAGCCAAGCCACCAGTTCCAGCGCCAAAGTCAAGTAATTTTGCATTTGGCGGAGCATTTCGGATAAAGCGAGGCATAGGATGAAATGTTCTGTGAAACTCCCAAGGCGAGGGCCATGGCTGCCTGGCTTTTGCAGAATTAAAGAACAATTTCAGCTCATCGATATTCATAATAAACCTAAAAAAGAAAAGCAGGGCGCCGTAAATTGCTACCCCTCACAATAAAATCAAAAATAACGCCAATGAAGAGATCTCTTAAATAAACGCCAAAGATATTACAATGGCAAATCTTACCATGCACATTGCAACATCATTTAATGCCAAAAATAAAATATTGGGAAGGCCCAAAGTAACCAAAGTCATATGAGTGATATATCACAATTTTGGCTTGACGAAACCCTGCAGTTTTAATGTCATCTAGGAGGTCCCATGAAAAATCATGGAAGCAAAGAACACCGCTGTTATTTAGCGGGTCGCCATGGTAGACAGGGTCTAGCAAATGCGTGACATCACCATTAGATTCTATTTTAGCCCTGACAATCGAAAAATCCCTGTCCAAAAAAAATGGGACACTCATTAAAAATAGGCCACCCTGCCTTAAAACGCGGAGAATTTCGGATAGTGCTCTCTTGTAATGCGGGACATGTTCTAAAACATCAAGTGAAATTACGTAATCAAAAATCGATGATGCGAAGCTTAAATTGGTCAGATCCTCATGACGAATGCCGTTTATGTTTAGCTGACCTGATAACGTTCCATCTGAAAGGTACTCGCTTCCAATCAACTTTGGGAAGGTATGGCTAAGAATTTTATAAGCTGATGTAACTTGCTCAGTAATATATATGGACAATTCATCAGGTTTGTCGCAAATAGACCTTAAATAGTGTAAAACCGCCCGGATTCGACTGTTTAAGCCGCATCTACATACAAACGTCTCTCTCCAATTGATACTTTCGCACGATTCACCATCGATTCGCAAATCTGATTCAGCACCGCAAACTCCGCAAGATGCGGAAAATGTCATATTGGTGCCGCCTAAAATTAACTTATCATACGACCACCAGGCACTGCGCTGTTTATCTGTTAGGAAGTTAAGATAGTCCTCTTTGCACTCTATCTCAGCAAAGCGTTTTATAAACATGTACTTATCCTTGCCAGATTGATCTTAAGTCAGAGTGAATGGATTCACTATTTTCCGCAATAATCCGTCGACTATGCATTGCATCATCCGGCCTAATAGACTCGACCCATCTTCTTATCCAATCAATGTCCTCCATGTACTCCGCTAGCAATGGATCAGCACGAAGATTATTTACGTCAAAATTGATCTCACTCAACTGCCGAATGCATTCTTTGTTGGTGATTCTAGAATCCTTTATTATATTAAATTCATCGGTCGCCCGAGTTGTTATATAATCCGCCTCCAGTTTTGAAAATGGGTATCCGCTTCTTGACTGGAAATACGATTGAAGCGAAAGCTCATTAAACAGATGCCAATAAAATCCAGCTTCACTTGTTTGTCCGGCTTCAATTTCTTGAATCGAAACCCCGCCATTAGCGGCTTTTTTTATAAAATTCCTTGTATTTATTACCCTCTTCAGAAAAAGAAGATTATGCTTGAGCCCCGTGTAACCTCGATATATTACTGACATATCCCTCGAGTCAATATTTAGGCAATATTTTAGAAAGTGGAGCCAAATATCACCTTGAGGGAATAACTCTCGATTGAAGGGGCGAAGAAGAAATTCATAGTCGCCTTTTGGCCATTTTTTTAAACACGCCAATAGCCCAACATCATTTATTCTCTTCCTATGCCACGAAGCGATATCTGAATATACCATCTGTGCGTGAACATCTTGTGCATACCATGATATTAGTATTTGCGCCGGATGCCTCAAATAACCGAATATTTTAACTGATTGGAATTCGGGCATTTCAAGTATCGGTTTTACCTTTTCCAATCCAACTACAGCAAACCCCTCGCTTGATAATAGTACTGTCCCGCAATTCTTATATGACGCTGATAATATGGCATTACGCACCAGAGATATGGCTGTCTCGCGCTGTCCTGAATTTAATAGCATTGCTAACTTGTGATGACCTTCTGTATCTCCTTCACCAGGATTGTAAGAGCACTCGGAAGGCCAATATATGCCGAATTTTGATTCCATAAAATCTTTTGCTTGAATGGCAGCATTTTGGATTCTGGTTGATCCGGTCTTAGGAAGACCAATATGCAACACGAGCTTCATTTCTATTTTCTTACTCTATCGAAAAAATGCAATTTTCGACGATAAAGCATATTAAATGACCGATCAAAATATGCGCCTCCTGAACT
>CAYUZA010000261.1:0-3359 GCA_964449535.1 uncultured Saprospiraceae bacterium | reverse complement strand
GGAACGAAGCACAAGGAACAAGGAACAAAAAACAAAGAACAAGGAACAAAAAACAAAGAACAAAGAACAAAGAACAAAGAACAAGGAACGAAGAACAAAAAACAAAATCCGCACCCCTAGAGTGCAAAAACAGCACAAAAAAGCACTACTATTGTGCAGTTGTTGTTAATCAGGCCGTAAAGCTTTAAAATGGAGCATTTATTTCAATACTCAAATAAATTAATATCTCAGGTTAATATAGCCTTTAAAAGATATGCACACGGCAATATAAATTGGCAAAATAGACTTTTAGGATTGGTTGGACCACGAGGGGTAGGAAAAACCACTTTGGTGTTGCAGTACATTAAAGAAAACTTAGACGTTACTAAATCGCTGTACGTAACTACAGAAGATTTTTATTTTGCTACCCATAGTTTGATTGATTTAGCTGACAGCTTCGTTAAATATGGTGGCAAAAACTTATTCATAGATGAGATACACAAATATCCCAATTGGTCAAGAGAATTAAAACTAATATACGATTACCACAAAGATTTAAAAATAGTTTTTACGGGATCATCAGTACTCGATATAAAAAAAGGGAGTTCTGATTTAAGCAGAAGAGCCGTTGTATACACGATGCAGGGACAGTTTACAAGATATATTAAACCTTAAGGTACTTCTTCCTCAATTGCTACACCCTTTACCCTTATTCAAAAAATATTTGCACAACGGATATTATCCATTTGCATTAGAAAATGACTTTGAAATAAAACTGCAACAGGTCGTCTACCAAACGTTGGAAAATGATATACCAAGTTTTGCAGGTATGAATGTAGCCACCGGTAGAAAATTAATAAAATTAATGGGTATTATTGCTCAAAGTGTCCCATTTAAACCCAACATGACCAAAATAGCTGAAATGCTTCAAATAAGCCGAAACAATGTGGCAGATTACCTTTTGTATATGGAAGATGCTGGTATGATTGCTCAATTAAGGCATCAAACAGAAGGTATCAGATTGCTCGGAAAAGTAGATAAAGTGTATCTGGACAATACCAACTTAATAAATATTTTAGCCAAAGAAAATAAAAGCATCGGAAACTTGAGAGAAACCTTCTTCATCAATCAATTAAGAATAGATCACTCTGTTACTACATCGCCTACTGCAGACTTTAGAATAGAGGATATTGATTTTGAAATCGGCGGAAAACAAAAAGGACAAAAACAAATTAATCAAGCCCCCAAAGGCTATGTAGTGAAAGATGATATTGAAACTGGCTATCAAAACACCATACCCCTATGGCATTTTGGTCTACTATATTAAAAAAAACTTAAAAGCGATACCCACTAGCCGATCCCTAAACCAATAATTTTTGATAATAAACGCTTCATACAGTTCGTATAATTACTTGATGAATTATGAATTCTGATTGCGGATTTATGAATGATGAATTAGGAATGATGAGGGATGAATTCGGAAGGAGGGATTAGAAATGCGGAAGGCGGAAGGATGAATTCGGAGTGATGAACAAAGAACAAAAAACGAAGAACAAAGAACAAAGAACAAGGAACGAAGAACAAAGAACAAAAAACAAGGAACAAAAAACGAAGAACAAGGAACAGTTACTATCCCTGACCATGGTAAAAATGATGAGTTAGAGCATTTTTTGGTAAATTCAATTTTGAAACAGGCAGGATTGAAATAATGCACGAAATAATACCATAACAATGGAAAAAGTAATAGTAGATATTTATTTTACTGGAAATAACTTCTGTGCACACGCCCCTGTTTTATTGGGATGCGTGAGTACCGGGACAACACTTTCTGAAATAAAGAAAAATATTAAAGAGGCACTTGAATTTCATATTGAAAGCAGTCTAAAAGATGGTGAGCCTATCCCGGAAGTATTTAAAGGAGAATACGAATTGGAGTATAAACTTTCGATAGAGGCTCTGCTTAATGCATATAGTGATGTGTTTACAAAAGCGGCTTTGTCGCGGATTACCGGAATTAACCAACGCCAATTATGGCATTATGCATCTGGTTTGAGAAAACCCCGGCCCGCACAACGCAGGCGGATAGAAGACGGATTGCACCGACTTGGCGCCGAACTATTGAAAATTGGCGTTTAATCTGCCAAATATGAATGAATTCGGAAGGATGAAGGCGGAATGCGGAATTAGGAAGGCGGAATGCGGAATGATGAATTAGGAATGCGGAATTATGAATGCGGATTGCTGAATTAGGAAGGCGGAAGGATGATTGCGGAATTATGAAGGCGGAATGCGGAATGATGAATTAGGAAATCGGAATTATGAATTAGGAATTAGGAATGCGGAAGGATGAATTATGAAGGCGGAATTATGATTTAGGAACAAGGAACAAAGAACGAAGAACAAAGAACGAAGAACAAAGAACAAAAAACAAAGAACAAAGAACAAAGAACAAAAAACAAAGAACGAAGAACAAAGAACAAAAAACAAAGAACAAAGAACAAAAAACAAAAAACAAATATGTATTTGTCATCAATGAACAAAAAGCCTATTTTTGTTTGTTGATAATGAACATCAAATGAACAATCGCCAGCTCATAGAAATAATAGCCGATCAAAAAGAATCTTTCAATCGAAAGAGAATACTGATTGAACGTGATGTGGATTTAACAAAATATGTAAACACAGCACAGATTGTTGTTATTACCGGAGTGAGGAGATGCGGGAAATCTTCTCTACTTTATTTAATCAGCAGGAAGTTGAAATTAGACGATGCAGATTATTGCTACATAAATTTTGATGATGAGCGAATCATTAAGTCCACTGAAGTGCTTGATCAGATTTACTTGCTACACCTTGAAACCTACCGCCAAGAACCGATTTTCTTTTTTGATGAAATACAAAACATCCCTCATTGGGAACAGTTTGCAAATCGTATGTATGAAAAAGAATTGAAGCTTTTTATAACCGGTTCTAATGCTACATTGCTCAGTTCTGAGATTGCAAGTAGTCTTACGGGCAGAAACAAAACCTTAGAACTTTTTCCATTTTCATTTGCGGAGTTTTTACAATTTGAAGGCATAAATACCAATCTTAATAAGCAAACATCGAAAAGCAAAAGTTTCCTGCGAGGCGCACTTAAAGATTATATGCAATTAGGCGGTTTTCCATTAGTAGTAAAGGAGAAGGATCTCGAATTGATAAACAACTATTTTCAGGATATTCTCTACCGGGATATTGTTGCGCGATACCGAATTGTGCAAGTGAATGAAATAAAACAAATCGCACTTTATTTGATTTCCAATGTTGGCAAATTATTTTCCTATGCGACATTGCAAAAAATCGCAGGAATAAAAAGTACGCAGTCTGTGAAGTCTTATGTTG
>CAYUZA010000260.1:0-3370 GCA_964449535.1 uncultured Saprospiraceae bacterium | reverse complement strand
TTCCATTGATCGTTATCAGTTCTTTCGCCAGAAAGGCCTACTTTCGGGAGATTAGCAGATCTTAATGAAGTTTGATCTATGTCAAATGATTCTCTAATAACAATATTGTCGGCACGCTCAAGAATAACGTCACCTAAAATATCTTTATCTACGTTGTTACTGGTTTGAAATTCTTTTGTAAAATATCGAAACCCCGCCTTGACAAAACTAATAAAATATTTACCTCTAGGCTTAATTTGAAGTTCAAAACTTCCTCCTGCTTCGCTATAGGTTTCTTGAGCTTCCCCGTCAACTTCATTGATTGCAGTTATCAAAACACCAGATAATCCAAGTAAACCATCGTTTTCATTTATTAACACTTTACCTTTTGTGAAATAGCCATTTGAATTCAATAGCAGCTTAATATTCTTTTTATTACCTTCAATTTCTTTGTGTCTAATCTGCATATGACTACCTTGATAACCAACCTTGTGTATGCCCACTATGCAATCAAAGCCTTCTTGAATGGAAAATTCAAACACTCCTTTTTCATCAGAGATACCGGAGGCACATCCACAACGACTAAGGTCAATTAAAGCACCTGTTATTGGTTTCTTTCTTTTAAAATCTAGTAGCTCAAATGCCACTTTTTTTGTAGTCTTTTGAAATTCAAATAGGTGCTCTCCAGATTGAATTCCTTTTCGGTTCGATATGAAGTAACCTTTATTAAATTTTTCATAAAAAACATAGCCGAAATCATCAGCCGATGAATTGATTGGGAACCCGAGATTAACCGGATCTTTCCAACTGTCATAATCAAAATCTGTTTTGAAAATATCCATTCCCCCATATCCGGGATGCCAGTCTGATGCGAAGAACAAAATAGATCCTTCGAGAAATGGACAAATTTCATCACCTGGGGTATTAATTCTCGGGCCAAGATTTTGGGGAACAGTCCAGCTATCGTCTGTGCGATAAGAAACATACAAATCCATACCACCATAACCCCCTGGCATATTTGATGCAAAATAAAGGGTATTACCATAATCAGTAAGGAATGGATATCCAACCGAGTAATTGGGGTCGTTATATTCAAATGTTTCAAAATCCACCCATGAACCATCACTATCTAGAAGAGCAAAATGAAGTTCTAAATCCTTTTGAATTTGACTTACTTGTCTCATACCATTGAAAATAGCATTTTTTGAGAACACTATCAAACCAGAACGACTAGAAAATGAAACGTGACTTGTATTAAACTCTTGTTGACCCTTTTGATAATATGGTAAAATGGTTTGAAGATCAGGATTTAAAAGGCAAAGTTGGTTGGATCCAGCACTAAAATTGGGGCCATTGGTTTTTGGATTATTCTGGTTATAATCCATCTTAGTAGTAGCACAAATTAATTGGTCATTCAAAAGTGAAACGAATAATTCATGACTTCCAGGCCTGACAATTTCATTGGTTATGAAATAAGTTTTAGCTGAATTAAAATCTGCCTTGGGAGGAAAATTTGTAGTCTGCCAATAAACACCTATCCTGGGATTTAATTCGGCTAGTTTGTCATAACAATTGGCTGAGCTCTCATATTTACCCTGCATCCGATAGGTGTATCCTAAATAATACCAGCCTTGTTGATGATCAGGATACTCAAATAATAGCTGACCAAATACTCTTTCTGCATCTTGAAACTGCAAGCATTGTAAATAACAATATGCTTTTCTGAATAGAACTAATGCAGACGTATTTTGATTTGCTGTGAGTTCCTTGTAAAAATTTAAAGCTAAATCAAATCTTTGTTGGTCAAATAAGCGGTTCGCCTTTTCAAAACTATCATTTTGGCCAGCCCCTATAGACTTTTGAGCCAAACCCTGAAGAGAGGAACACATCAGACAAAGAAGAAGACTCAGACTTAAAAGTTTCATGTATTAACTTTAAACCATCGCTAAGTACAAAGATACAAAGGTTTGCATTGTTTTTGCGCCTCCTTTTGATTCCAATTGACTAATTTATTGAGGAATCAAACAAATTTCTTTTTGTTATACAAACATTTAGCATAAACACATTCAATTTAGACAAAAATGACCAACAAATAGAATGTGTTACATTTTTTTATATCCAAAACTGTACTTAATTTTAGCCAATATTTTGATAGTGGGAACTATGATTTAAAATTTTGGTTCTTTAATAATATGACTTTACTTAATTTCCCTCTTATGGATCGATTCTTGTTCCTGATCATTTGCCTTCATTTGTCCAGAATAACATCGTTACTCGCGCAGACGACATCACCTTATATTCCAGGTGAATTTCTAATACAATGTACTAAAGATTTTGATCCGGTTAGCGAATTAGCCAGTCCGAATGCCAAAAATTCGCTTAAAAATTCCATTATTAAACTATCACCAATAAGTAGAAATCTCAACATTTGGAAAATTACTTATGATACAGCTCAATACGATGACACTTTTGTTACTAAAAATCTTGCCAATTTTGAACAAATAATAGCAGTTCAAAGGAATCATATTGGTTCTTTTCGTCGCTCACCAAATGATCCAAATTTTTACTTACAATGGCATTTGTTTAATAGCGGTTTGAATAATGGTGTTTTGGGCGCTGATGTAGGAGTTCTAGAAGCATGGAAAAAAACAATTGGGGGAAAAACTGTCAACGGGCAAGAAATTGTTGTAGCGGTTATCGATGATGGTATTGATTTGAATCATCCAGATCTAATTGAAAATTTTTGGAAAAATACAAGTGAAATTCCTGATAATGGGTTGGATGATGATGGAAATGGTTTTATAGACGATTTTCATGGATGGAATGCTACGATGAGTAATGGTGAAATGGTTTCATCCGGATCCCATGGCACCAGTGTTATCGGTGTAATTGGCGCTAAAGGAAATAATGCTGAAGGTATATCAGGAATCAATTGGAACATTCGAGTAATGCCAGTGATTTTAGAATATATAGTAGAATCAGCTATTTTGGAAGCGTATGATTACATACTACAACAACGCATATTATTCAATGAAAGCGGTGGAAGTACAGGAGCATTTGTGGTCGCAACAAACAGCTCTTGGGGTATTGATTTTGGAAAGCCACTAGATTCACCACTTTGGTGCGCAATGTATGATCGTTTAGGTGAGGTAGGCATTCTCAGCGTAGCAGCCACCGCAAATTTGAATATCAATGTTGATGAACTTGGTGATTTGCCCACAGCTTGCGAAAGCCCATATTTAATTGGGGTTACTTCCAGCAATCGATTTGATGGGCGCGGGGTGGCAGCATTTGGAAAAGAAAGTATTGATATTGCTGCACCAGGTGAATCTATATTTTTTACGCGATCAAATAACAGATATGGTTCTGGTTCAGGTACTTCGTATGCATC
>CAYUZA010000259.1:0-3382 GCA_964449535.1 uncultured Saprospiraceae bacterium | reverse complement strand
GCTGCATTATCCAGTGCCCATCAATTAGAAATTTTACACGGCAAAGGAAACGGCATACTAAGAAACATAGTAAAAAGTAAACTTAAAGAATATCCATTTGTAAAAACAATTCGTCATCCTGAGCAATCTAATGGAGGCGATGGCATTACATTAGCAGATTTGATGATTTAAATAATTTGAAAATGAAAATGGGATTAAAAGGTTGGAAAATTCAGTTTGACGATCAAAATAAAAGAAACGAAACAACCAGTGTAGAGGAAGCATTTTCAAAAATTGAACATTTGGGTTATGCTTCTGGTATTCCCCCATTTTTAAAAGGCCCATATGGATCAATGTATACCATCAAACCGTGGACAATCAGGCAATATGCAGGATTTAGTACAGCCGAAGAAAGTAATGCATTCTATAAACGAAATCTCGCAGCAGGACAAAAAGGGTTATCAGTTGCTTTTGATCTTGCGACACATAGAGGTTATGATTCAGATCACCCCAGAGTAAAAGGGGATGTTGGCAAAGCAGGTGTTGCAATAGACACGGTCGAGGATATGAAAATCCTTTTTCAAGATATCCCTTTAGATGAAATATCAGTTTCTATGACCATGAATGGTGCTGTTATTCCTATTATGGCTTTTTATATAGTAGCAGCGGAAGAACAAGGTGTGTCTCCAAAGGAGTTGAGTGGAACCATTCAGAATGATATTCTGAAGGAGTTTATGGTCAGGAATACATATATATATCCTCCCAAACCTTCAATGCGCATTATCTCTGATATTTTTTCGTACACCGCACGAAATATGCCAAAATTTAATAGCATCAGCATATCAGGATACCATATGCATGAAGCAGGAGCAACTGCAGAAATTGAATTAGCATTTACACTTTCGGATGGATTAGAATACATAAGAAGTGGCATAAATGCCGGGCTTTCTATTGATGAATTTGCCCCAAGACTCTCTTTTTTTTGGGGTATAGGCATGAATCCTTTAGTAGAAATTGCAAAAATGAGGGCTGGCCGATTATTGTGGTCTGAAATTGTCCAAAATTTCAATCCAAAATCAAACAAATCGCTTGCCCTAAGAACCCATTGTCAAACTTCAGGATGGAGTCTCACAGAGCAAGATCCATTTAACAATATAGGACGTACTGCTATTGAAGCTATTGCAGCAGTATTGGGGGGAACGCAATCTCTACATACAAATTCATTAGACGAAGCAATTGCTTTACCTACAGACTTTTCTGCTAAAATCGCGAGAGATACACAATTGTATATACAGAAACAAACAGGTGTAACGAAATTTATTGACCCTTTAGGCGGTGGATATTACCTTGAAGAACTAACCCATAGCTTATATCATAACGCCAAAAAAATTATCCTCGAAATTGAAGAATATGGGGGTATGGCATCAGCCATCGAACGAGGATATCCAAAATTAAAAATAGAAGAAGCAGCTGCTATTCGGCAAGCACGCATAGATTCACAGGTTGATAAAATTATAGGTGTAAATAGTTTTCAAGTAGAGGACAACCAAAGGTTTGACATTCTCGAAGTTGATAACTCAGAAGTCAGAAAATCACAAATCAATCGATTACAACACATAAAAACCTCCAGAAATAACAACAATGTTTTGGATGCTTTAACTAATCTGGAGAATGCCTCTTCAGATTCAACACACAATTTGTTGGAAGCAGCGGTATTTGCTGCCAGACAAAGGGCAACACTCGGCGAAATATCAGCAGCCATGGAAAAAGTATATGGTAGGTACTCGGCACCTACCCGAATGGTAAGCGGCGTATATGTAAAAAATGTTGGAATGAATGCAACTTATGAAAAAGCCTCATCATTGGTTAAGAAATTTGCATCACAAGAGGGGCGTCAACCAAGAATATTAATAGCTAAATTAGGACAAGACGGCCATGATAGAGGAGCTAAAATTATAGGAACAGGATTCTCGGATTTAGGGTTTGACGTTGATATTGGACCATTATTTCAAACGCCTGAAGAAGCAGCCATGCAAGCAGCTGAAAATGATGTCCATATTTTAGGAATTTCATCCTTAGCCGCTGGGCACAAGACCTTGGTACCGGATACTATCGAAGCATTAAACAAGTTAGGAAGAAGTGATATAGCTGTAGTAGTAGGCGGGGTAATACCAAAACAAGATTATGATTTTCTGACCGAAGCCGGCGTGTGTGCCATTTTTGGACCTGGAACTGTAATTGCTGAAGCAGCTATCCGGATATTAGAAAAATTATTACATGAATCTCGTTCATGATAAATTAACAGCCTTTATTTCTATTTAAAAACAGATTAAAGCATTTTAAATACTTATTTTTGCAGTATATACTATATTACATTGGTGGATGTAAAGCGAGAATAAACGAATGTCTACATATCAATTACATAAAGCTCTAAAAAGCAAAAAATTTGCTTTTGTTTTTTTATTATTTTGGTTAAGTATTCTATCTCAGTATAACTCCTTCTCACAATGTCCTTCAGTTAAAACAATTTTAGTAAATGCTTGCGGAACAGAGCATTTAAATGAATTTATGGTTATTCATTCAGGAGGAGGCTTTAACGTAAATGATTTATTCATAGATTTTGACGCTAACAACAATAATAATTCATCCAATCACGACATCAATATTAATGCCAATCCATGTGGATTTGCTACAGGTAATCCAGCTTTATACACAGGCTGTCCTAATTTAATACCAATTGGCCCTGGTTTTAATGTTCCTGCAAATTCAATAGTCATACTGCAGACAAGTAGTGGGGCAAACGCAAACTATAATTTTGCCCCATTTTGCGGAGGTGGACAATGCGTTTATATTTTATCAAATTCTTGCACTCGTACAGTAGGGGCATTTACAAACCAAGGTAGTGGAACTAGAACTACCATAATCGGACTATTAAATCAAAACTGCGATACACCATATACTTATGATCTATCATTGATTCAAAATTCAGACGGTGCTTTCTTAACTCCTCCTTCAACTTATGGAGTTGCAGGATGTAATATGCCTCCCATACCACCAGCAACTTATGGCCCCATACCCACATTTGACCCTCAAGGCCCATACTGTCAGGGCGAAAGTTTTACCCTACCTGGAACATCCAACAACGGTATCAACGGGACCTGGTCGCCTGCTATTAATAATCAATCAACTACCACCTATACCTTCACCCCGACTGCAGGACAATGTGCTTCTACCGCTACAATAACGGTAGAAATAAATCCTGGAACAACCCCCACATTTGACCCTCAAGGACCATACTGCCAGGGCGAAAGTTTTACCCTACCTGGAACATCAAACAACGGTATAACCGGAACCTGGTCGCCTGCCATAAATAATCAATCAACTACGACCTACACTTTCACTC
>CAYUZA010000258.1:0-3388 GCA_964449535.1 uncultured Saprospiraceae bacterium | reverse complement strand
AGACAAAATGGTATCGGCCAAAGAACAAGATATCATGACCATTTAAGGCTATAACTATAGTTTCCCATCTACGAGAGTGGATATCGGTAAAGAGAGGTTGTTTTAATCGTTTTGACTGCCAGGTTTTGGTTGTGGTATAGACTCTGTTTCCTCTATAGCATCTGTTATTCTGTATTTAAATTCTTTCTCATCCGGTATGTTTTCACCCGTGATTAGAATATGCTCTAAAAAAAGAGAGGGTATAGTTTCAATTCCAGAACGGACGATAATGTCAATATCGTGTATTTTTTGTAATTTGTAGGCTACGGGAATAGATTGCATGACCGACACCAGCAGCTTTTCCAGACGCTGAAATTTTTCATTCTCTATGCCATATAGCGTAAATTGCTTCATTGTTAGGGTACCTTTCGAAGTCTTCCGGGAATGTTAAGGTAATTCAGGGTGCAAAATGCAGCGTTTTTAATAAAAAAAAACTGACCGTGGTCATCAAAACCGCTGAACATTGTCAATAATAAATATTTTATTCTTAATAAATTGAAAGACTTCAGCTTAAATTCAAGTCATTCAAAATGACAAAGACAACTCATTAAGCAATATTATTTTAGGCGATGAATATTGAATCAAAAATTCATGTAATCAATATGTTGCGTTTACGAAGAGTATAAAATTTCTTTTAATTTGCACTATGCAATCAGCTCCATCTTATTTTGACCGTTTTGAAAATGCAAACACGCTGTGGTCTATTTTAGATACCGCCATAGATGGCATAATTTTAATTGATGAGAAAGGCATAATTCAGATAGTCAATAAAGCCATTGAAACTATGTTTGGCTACAGCGTTGACGATTTGCTGGGCAAAAATATTTCCATCTTAATGAACTCACCCCATCAAGAAAACCACGATGCCTATCTTAGACATTATCGAAATACAGGAGAAAAAAAAATTATTGGTATTGGAAGAGAGGTTACTGCCATCAAAAAAAATGGAGAAGTATTTCCCCTTCGACTTGCCGTCAGCGAGGTTTTTTTAGAAGAAAAACGTTACTTCACTGGAATATTGCATGACCTAACCCGACAGAAAACAGCAGAAGAGCAACTCTACAAGTTAACGCAAGAATTAGAGTTAAAGGTGCAGCAAAGAACTGAAGAATTGGGCGAGGCTGTAAATAAGTTACTGCGTGTAAATCAGCAATACAAGCAGGAAATAGCGGAAAGAATAGAAATAGAAGCTGCACTAAAAGAGAAAGAAAGCGAACTTAAATCGCTGTTAAACAAGGAAATAGAGTTGAACCAAATGAAATCTCGCTTTGTCTCTATGGCCTCTCATGAATTTAGAACTCCTTTGAGTACCATTCTTTCTTCGGCAGCATTGATCGGGCGCTATATATCCGATAATGACCAGGATAAAAGAGAAAAACACATCGGAAAAATTAAAAATGCGGTCAGCAATCTAACCAATATTTTAAATGATTTTCTTTCGCTTGAAAAACTTGAACAAGGCTCATTAGCTCCGCGAATGGAACCCCTAAAAGTGCAAAACTTTTGCCAGGATCTTGTAGAAGAAATCCAGCTATTGTTAAAAGAGGGGCAACATCTCCATTTAAACTTTGATGAACAGTTAGGCACGCTTCATTCTGACCCTCGCTTCCTTTACAATGCCTTAATTAATATCCTTTCAAATGCAATAAAATATTCACCTGAACACAGCACGATCACTTTTCGTGTAGCCTGTGATCCAAAACAAGTAATTTTTACGGTACAAGACCAAGGTATGGGTATTCCTGAGGATGAACAGCCACTCCTCTTTAATAGATTTTTTAGAGCTAAAAATGCCACCAATATCCAAGGCACGGGACTTGGGCTGCACATTGTAAAAAGATATCTGGATCTTTTAGGCGGCAGTATTCAATTTCACAGTGAGCTAAATGTAGGGACTCGATTTGACATCTACATTCCAAATTATTTTGCGCCCGAGTAAGCCCATGCCGAGAATAACCCTTGGTATTCGATCAATGAGCAGTTAATTTGGATCTTTTTTTATTATTTTTGTTAATCATAAATCAAAAATATACCATGGAATCAGGCGGTCACAAAGAAACCATATTAGTCATTGAAGATTATGCAGAGGTCAGGGAAAATATAGCCGAAATCCTCGAACTATCAGGTTACCAGGTGTATCAGGCTTCCAATGGGAAAGAAGGTGTAAAAGCAGCCATTTCAAATAAACCAGATATTATCATTTGCGATATCATGATGCCAGAAATGGATGGCTACAGCGTGCTCCATATTTTGAGTGGCAGGGAAGATACCCGCTATATTCCATTCATATTTCTCTCCGCAAAATCAGAAAAAGATGACTTCAGAAAAGGGATGAACCTGGGTGCCGATGATTATCTGACCAAGCCATTTGATGACAGAGAATTGCTACAAGCCATTGAACTTAGACTTAAAAGAAGTAAGTTGAGCCATGACATATCGACAGGAAATGCCGAGGAGACCGGATTGATCAGCGAAAAGAAAATGAAGGAGGAGATGGATACACTCTGGCGTGAGGCGGAGCGTCGGCATTTGCATAAGAAAGATATTATTTTTACAGAAGGCGAACGAATGAGGTATTTTTATTTGCTGGAGGAAGGTAGTATTAAGTTATATAAAACTAACGAGGATGGCAAGGAGGTGGTGCTCAAACTAGTAAAGCCGGGTGATATTTTCGGCTTTTCTGCCTTACTGAGTGACCTGGTCACAAAAGAATCTGCTGCAACACTTGAGCATTCAATTGTCAGGCAGATCCCCTCAGCAGATTTTCTAACCGCACTACATCACAGTAGAAATTTAGCCAACCTGCTGCTCCGTATTTTAGCGGAAAATAAGGCAGATACAGAAGAGCGCTTGCTGCATATGGCTTACAATTCCGTTCGCAAAAAAATAGCTGAAGCCTTGCTGTTTGTTTACCATAAAAAAGAAAAAAGCGAAGATTCACAACCAGTACTACACATTATGCGCGATGATTTGGCAGGGATAGCAGGTACCGCCAAAGAGACAGCCATTCGTACCCTTGCCGATTTCAAGGAAGAAAAACTAATTGCCATAGAAGAGCGCAACATTAGACTATTGGATATCAAAGCATTAGAGAATCTACCAAATTAACGCCCCCGCTGTGGCAATTTGTTTTCGAGATAAATGACAAAGGTCATGTAAAGCATTGACCCGGATCATGCGCAAGACCAATGATCGTATGGAATTTTGCTCCATGACGACAGAAACGATTGGCCAGGATCCAAATATCGCTATTGATGTAAAGCAAAACAATTGCTTTCACTGCGGCGATGAATTACCAAAGAATCCTATCAAGCTAGATGAACATTCCTTTTGTTGCCAAGGCTGCGCA
>CAYUZA010000257.1:0-3411 GCA_964449535.1 uncultured Saprospiraceae bacterium | reverse complement strand
TGAAGACCTAAAGAATTTCCATTGAGATACACCTTTTCTTGTCCGAATATATCTTTTGGGAATATAAATTCCTCACGAAAAGAAGACAACACATCTTTGGCATCTAATCCACTAGCATATGCTTGGCTTGTAATATCCACCATAGTGATTAAAACATTGATTTAATTATTAAAAGAGGACATAACAGAACGATATCGATCGAAACGCTCACCAGAAATATTTAGCCATTGTAAAGCGGAACCTGATAATAGCGAAGATTTTACTGAATCTGAATAAGGCATGGATTGAATAAGAGCTCCAGGTTCCAATTCTCCCAATGGGAAGGGATAGTCAGTACCCAAACATATTTTATCAGCGCCAAAAAGCTGCACTATATAGTCAAGCATTACAGGATCGTGTACTAAAGAATCCAAATAAAATCTACCTACATATTCTTTCGGTGGCACTGGATTATCAATTGCACACAAATCAGGCCGTACTTCAAAACCGTGATTGATACGACCAAGTGTAGCGGGAAAAGACCCTCCACCATGCGCAAAAGCCACCCTTAATTTAGGAAATTTTTCAAATATTCCGCCAAAAATCATACTACAAATGGCGCGAGACGTTTCAGCTGGCATACCTACTAACCAGGGGAGCCAGTATTTTTTCATTTCTGAAGAACCCATCATTTCCCATGGGTGTACAAAAATAGCTGCCCCCAATTTCTCAGCTTCCTCAAAAAATGGATGTAAGGCTGGATGGTCAAGGTTCCAATCATTGACATGGCTACCTATTTCAACTCCAAGCATACCCAACTCCTTCATACAACGTTGAAGTTCAGCTATCGCGAGATCTGGATCTTGTAAAGGGACGGTGCCCAAACCTAAAAATCGTTGTGGAAAAGCTGCAGTGATTGAGGCTATGTGGTCATTAAAAAATCGGGAGGTATCGTAGGCATGCTGCTTTTGGGCCCAATAGTAGAAAAGGACAGGAATGGTAGAAAGCACTTGGACGTCGACGCCATGTTGCCCACAATCGTGCAATCTAGCCTCCGGATCCCAGCAATTAGACTCAATTTCTCTAAAAAAACGATCATCTACCATCATCCTGGCACAGCAGTGCTTATGGTGCTCCAACTGTACAAAACCACCATAGCCAAACAATTGCGCCCAAGAGGGCATATTGGCTGGCAGAATATGGGTGTGAATATCAATTTTAAATAGGGAATGATCCATGACTACAACTAATATGCAAAGAAAATACTATTGCCGTAGATACCCAAATGTACGTGCGAATAATACGAATAAGCCTTTGATTAAGGCACAGTAAAGAATCCTGCAATGAGAAAGAGAAGTATGCTGATACTGCCAGCGAGCAAAGCGTACGGCATTTGGGTACGCACATGCGCAATATGATCCGAACCAGAAGCCATGGAAGAAATAATGGTGGTATCAGAAATTGGGGAACAATGGTCACCAAATACACCACCGCTGAGAACCGCAGAAATGACTAAAGGCAAATGTAGTCCTGAACTTTGAGCCAAAGGTATGCTAATAGACATCATAATGGCAAAGGTGCCCCAAGATGTACCAGTAGAAAAAGAGACCACACATGAAATCAAAAAAATCATCATTGGAATGACAGCGGAGGGTATCCAGGACTTCACTACACTGGAAAGGAAAAGGCCTGTATTCATATCTCGACATGCCTGTCCAATGGCAAAAGCTAATATCATAAGGATGGCCAAAGGCAATAAGTCAACGGTACCCTGAAGCGCCGCAGAAGTGAAGCCATTGCGCAATTTTTTATATTTAAAAACTGACTGAAACGCCGTTGTTAATAAAGATACAATTACGGCTAGAAGCACAGCCTTGGTGCCTGATGCTTTGCCTGCTGCAGACATAAGCTTGTCCAGCAAAGTAGAACCTTCCGCATTGGGCCATCCATCCCAAATCATCCATAATGGCAAGGAAACGACCATTACAGCGATGGGCAAAATCAGATAACTTGCTTTGTCCGAAAGATTTGTTTCGGTCTTTTGTTGCGATTCATATTCGACAGGAAGCGTTTTGGTGATAGATCCCAAGTGCCTGTTAAATATGATAGCATAAAACATCAATGGGAGTAAAACAAGTGGATAGAAATTAAAAGGCAAAGAAGCCAGTAAATAACTAAATGGCTGATTTAATCCATTGACCACAAGTAGAGATAATATAAACGCTCCCCACGCATTAATGGGAAAAAGGATACTAGATGGAGCTGAACTGGTATCAGCTAACAAAGCAAGTTTTTCCCTCGATATTCCATTTTTATCAAATAAAGGCCTGAAAACAGCACCTACTGTAAGAGAAGAAATGCTTGTTTCTATAAATAATAGTAAACCGGTAATATAAGCTGCCAATTCAAGTTTGACGCGCTGAATACGTCCTTGTCCATCTCCTGTTTTTAATTGCATGTATTGGACAAAACCATTAACACCACCATTGTGGTGAATCGCGGCTAATAAACCTCCCACTAACACGCAGAAAAATATAGTTCGGGTATTTCCTGAATCTTCAAAAACTTTAACCACCCCCTCTACGGTTGCTAAAAAAGCAGTGAACGGATTCCAATCATGTAATAGTAAATAGGCAGAGAATATACCTGCCAATAAAGACAAATAAACCTGCTTAGTTCTAATAGCTAAAAAAATAGCTAGAAAAGGAGGCAACAAAGATTCAATACCAGGATCACTCATTTTTGTCTGATTTCTGTTGCGCCCAGGTTGTGTAATTTTTATGCTGCTGTGGTCTATCTGCAGGTAAAGATCGGAGTGGTTCACAAAGTTCCCAACAATGATTCATCTCATAAGGAAGCTGCTGATATAATTTGGTTCCCTCTGTTTTCCATGCAATCATCTGATCACTTACCTGTTTGATAACTTTTGCCGGATTCCCAGCTATAAGTGATCGCGGTTCAAATCGCTCACCTGCCTTGATAAAGGATAATGCCCCCACAATACACTCTGCTCCGATCACCACTTCATCCATCAGAACAGCATTCATACCTATTAGACAATTAGGACCGATGTGAGCACCGTGTATGATCGCACCATGGCCAATATGCGCACCCTCTTCAAGCAAGACGGTAATACCAGGAAACATATGAATTGTGCAATTTTCCTGCACATTACAACCATCTTCTATAATTATACCTCCCCAATCACCCCTAATGGCTGCACCAGGACCGATATACACATTTTTTCCAATAACCACATTGCCAGTAACGCAGGCTTGCGGATGAATGAAAGAAGTTTCATGCACTACAGGCACAAAATCACCAAATCGATAAACCAATATAGTAATTTTTTATGAGTACTAAATCAAAGATAGATAATAAATTGAAATTGGATTTATTACTCCTATTTATTTCTATTTCAGTTTGGAAAAC
>CAYUZA010000256.1:0-3460 GCA_964449535.1 uncultured Saprospiraceae bacterium | reverse complement strand
TTCGATTATTTTATCATTCAACCCTATCACACGATCGTCTACTTGCAAGCCTGCCATAGCTGCAGGCGTGCTGTCAGGAACTTGGGCAATAACAAAAGGGAAACGGGGAGTAATCAGCGATTTGTCTTTTCTATCGGAAGAAAGCAAAGCAGGGACTGCTTCTTCAGGAACAGAAATTATTGTTTCTGCACCAGCGCGCTCAACTGTGATGGTTTTAACCTCATGAAGCCCCAACTCCAGACTTATGGCCTGTGGATTAAAACGGGTGAAGGGCTTATCACCCAATTGTAAAATCCGGTCGCCAGTTTCAAAACCTATCACTCTACCTAGAGAATCTGGATAGATCCCGTTTTTAATGCTGGCATTGGGCAAATATTGCTCTCCGTAACCCCAAAACAGTAACGAAAAAATAAAAAAGCCTAGTAAAAAATTAACGGTCACTCCGCCCAACATAATAATTAATCGCTGCCAAGCGGGTTTGCTTCGAAATTCATAAGGCTGAGGATCCTGTTTGAGTTGTTCCTTGTCAAAACTCTCGTCTATCATGCCAGAAATTTTGACATAACCACCCAAAGGCAACCACCCAAAACCATATTCTGTATCGCCTTTTTTGAATTTAAACAAGGAGAACCAAGGGTCAAAAAATATATAGAACTTTTCAACTCTGGCTCCAAACCACTTAGAAGGAAAAAAATGTCCCATTTCATGAAGCAGTACCAAGATGGTAAGGCTCAAAAAAAACTGGGCGGTGATGACGACTATATCCATATTTAATTATTGACCAATGGAGCTAAAACGCATATTGGCTGTTTTTAGTTTGTTTCTAACTAGTAGAGATTTCTAATAGGTGCACAAAATTACAGAATAAATAACCAGAAATCTGCCTCTGACTTACTTTTGCAATATGAATTTGTTTTTTTCAGAGAAGATTGAGGGAGATTTAGCTTTTTTTTCAGAAGAAGAAAGTCAGCATATACGACATGCCCTTCGAAAAAAATCTGGAGATATAATTTTTTTTACCGACGGTAAAGGGCTCTTATACAGTGGAAAGCTTTATCATGAAGCAAAAATATTGCAGGTTAGGATTCATAGTAAAGAAATAACAAAACGCCCGCCAGTTCATCTTTCGCTATGCATAGCGCCACTTAAACAACCTGAAAGGCTGGAGTGGATTATTGAAAAAAGCATCGAACTCGGCGTTGGAGAAATAATATTAATGCAAACCCAACGAACAGAACGACCTAATGTAAAGCTTGAGCGATTAAAACGGCTTGCTGTTGCTGCTGTAAAACAATCTCTTCAATACTACTTACCTGAAATCAAACCTATTAGTCTTTTTACAGACATTGTAGAGCAGCCATTTGAAGGAATAAAAGCAATAGCCTGGTGCGGAGATGCTGTTCCAAAGCAACACTTAGCCCAAACCATTGATCCAAAAAAATCCGTAAGGTTGTTGATTGGCCCTGAAGGTGATTTTAGCGAAGCAGAAGCAACCGCAGCAATACAAGCCGGATATACTGCGGTGCACCTTGGTCAAACTCGGCTGAGAACTGAAACAGCAGCTATTTATGGTGCAAGCATATTTAAAGCAGCTTTAGAATCCCAAATTTAGCTACTATAAAACCTTCCAATACTTATGGCGTTTTCTATCGCAGAAGCTTCTTCAATTTAAAATAATTAACTCAAGGAATCGTTTTGAATTTATGCGAATAAAATATCTTTCATTTCTTTTACTTTTTGTACTGAATTTCAATTCATTACATGCAAATCCGCCGAAACTAAAACTGGCCTTACTCAAGTATGGCGGTGGCGGTGACTGGTATGCCAACCCGACTTCGTTGCCCAATCTGGCCAAATATTTAAATAAGAATCTAAATATGGGTCTTGACCCTGACTATGCAACTGTGGACGCGGGTAGTCCTGAAATATTTAATTATGCATTTGTCCACATGACCGGTCATGGAAATGTGGTTTTCTCTGATGCAGATGCCCGAAACTTGCGAACTTACTTAATGGGAGGAGGATTTCTTCATATAGATGATAATTACGGCATGGATCCATTCGTAAGACCTGCGATGAAAAAAGTATTTCCAGAGTTGAATTTCATCGAACTACCTTACACACATGCCATTTTCAATCAAGCTTATAAATTTTCAAAAGGACTCCCCAAAATACACCAGCACGATGGAAAAGCACCTCAGGCATTTGGCTTATTCTGGGAGGGCAGATTAGTATGTTTGTACACTTATGAATGTGATTTAGGTAATGGCTGGGAAGACCAAGAGGTGCACAAAGATCCAGAACACATCCGTCAGGAAGCTTTTAAAATGGGGGCCAATATTATACAATATGTTTTTTCAAATTAGTCCCAAAGCAGGGAATACTTTTTTATGTAGCGGCGTATGTTGATCCAAAAAGCCAAAAACAGATAAAGAAGTACAGAAGAGCCTAGGGTACCAAAAGAAATATAAATAAAATAAGCCCTAATACGACCAGGGGATATCCCAATCCGACGCCCCAAGTACTGGCATACACCAAAAGCCTGCTGTTCCAATATATTTCTTAACGAAAGCATTTAATTGTAACACGCAAAACGCCAAATTAGTTCCAAATTGTTGACAAAATTGAAAATACGGATTAATTCCAAATTAGTATTAGGCCGTATCATTGAGGCTTAGTGCATTGGTCCAACTAATTATTGACTCCAATCTAATTGCTCTTCAGCAAATATTCTTTAAAATAAATTCAAAGAATGTAATACTGAACGCCAAGAAAGATCGGTTATTTCAATGTTGTGTACGCACACAGGCAACATCTGTTCGCCTTCACGAGTACTGAGCGTGAGGGTATACATACCGGCTTTCTCGAATTGGTAATGAAATTTACGACCTATCACTCTTCGTGCATGACCATCCCCAAAATCGATAAAATAATTCATTTTTTCATCAAATCCATCAATCAAGAATGTCAGGCGCTCCATTAACTTGGCACGTTCCCGACCTATCATTGAAATGTGTGACTGAGTCGTCCAAGACGGTTTGGCTCCTAATCCAACCGGGAATAGACCGACATTAGGTAATACATCTCCTCTCATAAGGGTAACATTTGTTGGCATCAGGTATTTATTTACAGGTTTTCAAGTAAATACACTTTCAATTATTTAATAATAGGATGCAAATATATTACAATTTAAATTAATGTATGCTCTAGAATGATTTTTTTATCAGATTTTCAGTTGTGGCCGAGACTTGGGCAATTCGCTTCCAGTATTCCTATTGAAATACTGAAATTATCCTACCTTTGAGGTACAATACAAACAGATATGGAAAATAATAACCCCGCTAATAGTCTAAACATAGAGCTATCAGAAGATATGGCCGAAGGCATCTATTCCAACCTTGCTATTATTTCCTGACTTGTCCGTTTTAGGTCAGCAGATTTAATTTTTGCAATATTTCCA
>CAYUZA010000255.1:0-3479 GCA_964449535.1 uncultured Saprospiraceae bacterium | reverse complement strand
GCCCACAGAAAATAGCCGGTTAAAATCCCGAAATGTTTTAATACGAGTTTTCTTAAAGGTTCGCCGGATTGTTGGGGAAATTCCTTTACAAATACATTTTCAGGCAACCTTATGGCATATTCAGTGCCTTTTTCCAGGGAAAAAATATATACTTTTTCAAACGCCTCTGCCAAATAATGGATTTCGGTTTCGAGGAATGTTTCGCCACCCCGATAAGGAAATCTTTGGGTAAATAAATTCAGCGTTCGCAAATTGGCTTATTCGGTTGAAGTGCCGTAAGAAAGCACCTTTGGTCTTCTGTCAATCAATTTTATGGATTTCAGCCCATAGTGGTTGGCCACACATTGGTTCAGCCAGTAACTGCTGTCTGTGGCCAAATCCTCAAACCTGCGGGTGGTTGGGGTGCGCAAAAAGTCTTCTTCTGTCAATACAACAGTTTGCCCCCTCATCGATTTCAGCTTTGCATCGCGCAAGGCCAGCTGTCCTTTTACATAGCGTGCATCAAACACCTGTGAACTGCCAATTACAATGAAAACTATCAGCATAAGACCAGACACAAAACGACTGTTGACCTCAGTCCAGCGTTCGCCCGCCAGATTCATTAGTCCCGGCAAATGGGTAAGTCCATACAAGACCCCAAACATCGCAAATTGTATGTTGGTGCGGGGCGAATGCATGCCCGGCAAGGGCAAAAAGAAAAAACAACTAATAATCGCAGCCAATATCAAACGATGCTGATAGGCCATTCCAACCAGTTTCTGCCATAAATTCCCCTGAATATTTTGATTTCTGTAAGCCAGCGTACCACCCAGCAATCCCATGGCCAAGAAGGGCCATAACATGGGCGAATTCTGGGACATCAAATCGCCCAGCAGTCGCTTGATATTAAAATAAATGGTCCAGATATGGGTGAGGTTGTTTGCATCCCAGCCGGTCATTCTCCGCGCATTGCCGGGCGATAATACCACCATGCCAAAGGCCAGCAGCATCCATACAATGGCAAAGGCATATTTTTTATGGATGGCATTTTTGGTAATAAATGCTTCGTACAGCCATTGCACCCCCAAGGCAAACAACAGCGCCAGCACGCCATTGGGCGAGCAGGTACCCGCGTAAAAGAAAATGGGTATTCCCAGCCAATAATCACGGACCTCGCCATTCCATCGTTTCAACCAATAAAAAGCCATGAACAGCATCACCACATCTAGGTTATAGCCAATGCCGGTAGTCCAATAAAGCGTTTGAGAACTAAAGTAAAAGCATACCGCGGTGAGGGTAATTATACGCTGCCATTTTTCACGAAGACCCTGTCCCTGCAATCCGCTGATGAGCAGCATCAGATGGGCAATCCCCAGTAGCAATAGCGACCCCAGCATGGGGCCCACCCAGTATTTGCCCGTCCACAACCCAAACCGACAAACCGGATACGTAAGGCTGATGCTGCGTCCGTCCCAGGTGAGGTATTCCTGCCACATGTTGCTAATCAATCCATTCTGCTGAACTGCCGGTATTAAGCAAAAATCATCGGCGGTAAACCAAGTATAAAAGGGCTGGATTAAGAGCAGAATCAGGGTCAGTATAATCATCAATGGCACCAACCAATTTTTAGTTTTTTGCGTCATGATACGATGTTATTTTTTATCAAACTTATTTTCTCTTTAAAACTTAGACCGCTATTCAAAAGAACCCTGCTACCTAAAAAATCCCGAATGCTTATTTTGCTTTTGGACCAAAGAAATCTATCCTTTAGCAGGTATACATACTTTTGTTCAAGCCATGTATTGAACTTAGCCTGAGCATATAGTCCCTTTTTATTATTGTCATACTTCAACCCTCGAGTCCATTTATAAACATCCCCTATTGATTGCATAAAAAGAGCCGGATAGAATAAAGCAAAGTGCAATTGATCTTCGGCTGCGGTTAGGCTTCGACCTTTCAATTTGGCTATCTGTAAACGCCTTATTTTATCCGCATGTTTATTCAGCATCTGTTCAAACTGTCTGCTAACCTGATGCTCATGCATACGATATTGAATCAGTGACTGTGGAATATTAGCCAACTTTCCAAAACTGGATAACAATACCCACATATGATAATCTTCTGCATGCTTATAATGCTCATCAAAAACCAGATTATGCTTTTCAATAATGTCTTTACGATACATTACTGTACTGTGTATAAACGCATTATGCTGCAGTAGCTCAATCCTTATGTCAGCATCTTCCTTTGCATGACTCAAGATTCTAGTTTCATCACCCATCACCGAAGCATAACTCCCACACAAAACCACTGTCGGATTTTCCTGCATAAACCTATATTGAATGGAAAGCCTTTCAGGAAAGGCAATATCATCCGCATCCAGCCTTGCAATATATTTTCCCTGCGCCTCTTTTATTCCCAAATTTAACTGATGGATTAACCCTTTATTTTCTTCTGAAACGATATACCGAATTCTATCATCCTTAAATCCTAAAATTACTTGTTCACTTTGATCAGTGCTGCCATCATTCAGCGCCAAAATCTCAAAATCGGTAAAGGTTTGATTCAGTAAACTTTTAATTGCTTCTCCCACAAAAGATGCTGCATTATATACGGGCAATATTACAGATATCTCAGTCATCACATTCGAATCCAGTTTTCTGGTATGAGGTCCCCGGTTTGCGCCTGCATGGCTTCATTGGCAAACCATTGTTTTGGGGCAATTACAATTTTTTCGGGGTTTTCACTCAACCAAGCCCCCCACCAACTGAAAGTACTGTTGGCAATGATGTGATGCTGGCATGATAGCATTAAACGTAAATCTTCATAATCTGTTTTATCGTCGTTAATATCCACAAAATAAAAATCTGCTTCTATTTGTAATTCTTTCCTGCACCAAGGTATATCATTTGAGAAGATATAAAAACGGGGATTGGATACTCTTGTGCCGAAGTAGTCAATTGCTTTTTTGTAATAATCCAAGGAGCAGGTTCCATGAAATTCATTAAAAACCTTTTCAGTAACATAGTTTCCCCTTCTTACATGTAGACTTACACTATTGTGGGCATCAATATTTGCTTTTACTTTAATGTTATCTGCAGTTGCCGGAATTTTTATGCTGAAATCAGACCTGATATCAGATTCAATTTCTTTAAAGTATTTTTCAGTTTGCCAATAACCCTTTAAGTAAGTCGACTTATTTATTTCTAAAACTTTTTTATCGAAGTTTGGAGTTTTCTCTTCATAAATTTCTGGCAAAGAATACTTAAATCCTATTTTTCTCTTCAATTTTTGAAGATAGCTTTCGCGATGTTGTAAAAATTCTTTTAACTCTTCTTCATCTATATAATCATGTATAATGTTGAAAGGTTTTAAACTATATACATGCCATTTGTAATCGCAAAAAAATGAAGTATCAAGTTTTAAAATTAAACCGCTCTTTTTTGCTATGGCTCGTGCAATAGCATATTGAAAAAGCTGGTTACCCAGGCCTCCGGTAA
>CAYUZA010000254.1:0-3518 GCA_964449535.1 uncultured Saprospiraceae bacterium | reverse complement strand
GCAAGTTTTGCTAATCTTGTGCTGAAAACAAGTTCTTTTATTTTTTCATCCTCCGTCCAAAGGTTAAACAACTGCAAAAAAGCCTTGCCGTATGTGTCTCTTTCTTCTATCGGAACAATTAACGTATTCAATTCATCAACTTTCTTTGAAATGATTGAATTGAAATGCATTATTATTTCAGGCGGGAGAACTTCTTTGATTTTAATGAACGCATTTTTTTCATAAAATCGAATTTGCTCTTTGGTAAGGGTGTAAGTCTTGTTTAATAGAGAAAAGTCCATATTATTTATTTTATATTACCTATAACGTGTTGCCGCTTGCCGCACAACCTGCTAGTTTTATACTTCCGAAAGGCAAAGTTGTTAATTTTTCAGCTGTGCTTTGTGAAAATAAATTCATTGAAAACATAAAAATTTAAAAGAACATTGGCCTTATTGTTTAATCATTTTAAAAGTTATGTTCCCACCATTCATTATTTCTTGATAATTTATAAATGGGGTTGTGATAGGCTTACCGTTTAAAAAACGTTCTTCATTGTAAATAGCGGTACCTGAAAAATTATTTGATATAATTTCAAATTTTTTACCATCAGAAAAATGAATGGTTGCTTTTTTCACTTGTGGACTAGCCAAAACAAATTCACCATTAGCAGGATTAACTGGATAAAATCCTAGTGTGGAAAGAATATACCACGCACTCATTTGTCCGCAATCATCATTGCCTATCATGCCATCTGGTGTATTATCGTGAAATTCATTGATGACCTGATGAATGTATTTTTGAGCTTTTTTGGGTTCGTTGCTGTGTGCAAACAAATAAATAATGTGATGGCTCGGTTCATTTCCGTGAGCATATTGTCCAATCATTGCTTCTTGCCCCAAAAACTTATTAGGGTTTACTGCTTCGGTGCTGAAAAATTCATTTAGTTTTTTGGTAAAATTATATTTTCCACCTAAAAGCTCTGTTACACCGTTTATATCATATTGAGCTGGTGTCCAAAAATATTGCCACGCATTGGCTTCTGTGTAATCACCGGGGTTGTTCATTGGTGAGGTTGCATTTAACGGATTAAAAGGCGTTCGCCAATTTCCTTTGCTGTCTTTTCCTCGGAAAAAGGTAGTTTCTTTATCATAAATATTTTTATAATAATTGGCTCTTTTGATAAACATTTTTTCAATTTGTTTATTTCCGATTTTTTTTGCCATTTCGGCTACACACCAATCATCATAGCCACTTTCCAAAGTTCTGGAAACAGCTTCGTTGTCCAATTTATCAAAGGGATAATACCCATATTGATTATACAATTCCCAATCAGAGTTAATATGTGATTTTGTTGAAGTTTCAACCATTGCTTTAAAGGCATCATTGGCATCAAAACCCCTAAAGCCATTTTGATAAGCAGATAAAATCATCGGAATAGCGTGGTTGCCAATCATACAATAATTGTCTTGCCCCCAGGCAGTCCAAATAGGTAAAAACCCTTTGACTTTGTGATGAATAAGCATCGTCCGAACAATTCCATCAATTTTTTCAGGAACCAAAATTTGTAATAGTGGAAAAGCTGCACGATAAACGTCCCAATTTGAGAGCGTTGAATAGTATTCTTTGTTAGGAGCTACAGCAATATTGTTATCTACACCTCTGTATTTTCCATCTACATCGGCGATATTAGAGGGTTGTAAATACAAATGATACATTGATGTGTAAAATATTTCTTTTTGTTTTTGAGGTGCTTCAATACTGATTTTATTGAGATGGTCGTCCCAAGATTTTAGGTTATTTTGATATACTTTTTCAAAATCCCAATGCGGAATTTCGGAATTCATATTGAGTTTTGCTCCATCAACAGAAACTGAAGACAAGGCAATCTTAACCTTTATTATTTTATCCTCAATAAAGGAAAAGTCTAATAAATACTTTGGAGCCTTATCGTTTTCTTTCTTCTCGAGTTGGTTAGATTTAGTAAATGGTTGATCGAATGTCAAAGTAAAAAAATACTTTCTATTGACCCAGTTTTGTGTAGAAATATAGCCTGAAATGGTAGTGTTATTTTCAATTTTCACATCGCTTTCTACCACTAATCCTTTTTGATTATTGTCATCAAAAACAAAACGTAACCCGTGTTGTAAATCCACTAAAACCTGTGCTTGATTCTCTGGAAACGTATATTGATGAAATGCTACTCGTTCAGAACAAGTAAGTTCAACTTTTACATCATCTTTTTTTGTTAAGGCATAGTACCCAACTTTACCTATTTCAGTATTTTTGTAGTAAGAATTTTTCAGTTTTTCTTTTTTAGGATTGATTGGAAGTAACAATACATCACCCATTTCATTGATGCCAGTTCCGCTAAAACGAGTTTGAGAGAATCCCAATAATAAGGTGTCCTTGTATTGATAACCACTGGTATGACTCCAACCAAAATCTCTATTATCGGGGCCAGGTTGTACCATTCCAAAAGGCATTGAAGGTCCGGGAAAAGTATGCCCTGTTCCGTCTGTACCGATGAAAACATTGACGAATTTTGAATTTTGTCCAAAACATGTTGAACAATATATTAAAAATAAAATGAGTAATTTAATTGTCATTTTTTTTGAGCATATTGATTTCTTAAGGTTTCTGCTAACGGTTTGCCGCTTTGCAAAGGCGGGGAATTTCAGCACAAATGTTAGTTCGGAGAACGGAACTTTCGGCTAGCACAAAACTCTCAAACGGATACGGAACCCCGCCTATTGACAATGTACTGTTAGCGGTTCGGCTTTCTACTTTTTTCGTAATCATTTTTGTCAATTTTATACCAATTACATTTTATGTTATCATAGTAGAAAGTTTCAATGCAACTCATCCCAACATTTTGGAGAATTTTATTTGAAACTAAATTCTCACAACTAGCTGTTGCATAAACTTCGTCTATTTTTAATTCAGTAAAAGCATAATCTAGGGCTATTAAAGCAGTTTCGGTTGCAATACCTTGTCCCCAATATTTTCTTATTAGTCTGTAGCCCAAATCATAATAGTTTTTGCGACCATTTGTTAACTCGGTTACAAATTTCAATCCTGTCCACCCAATAAAAGCGTTAGTTCTTTTGTCAATAATTGCCCAACGGCCAATTCCATTATCAATATACTGTTGTCTTACAAAGCAGATCACATCTGCAATTTGTTTTTTGTCAGTTACTATTTTGTTGCCTAAATATTTATGCACCTCAGGGTCAGAGTCAAGTTCAAACATTCCGTCTATATCTGATGTAAGAAGTTCTCTTAAAATTAGTCTTTCCGTTTCAGCAAATATTTTCATTTGGAAATTTTCTTTTTACTTTTTTTGTCGTCGTTTAAGCTGACCGCCAACGGTTTGCGGCTTGGCGCAGTTGCCGACTGATGTGCACCGGCCAATCAACATGCACTTAAGCCCAAGGAATGCAACAAGGTTTATATTAGCAAAAGCCCCGGCAATTTTGGTAACACGCTGTTGAACCGAAACCCGCCTTGCGGGAAGTCTAGAAAGGCACTACCTTGTT
>CAYUZA010000253.1:0-3526 GCA_964449535.1 uncultured Saprospiraceae bacterium | reverse complement strand
AAAACAACTTTAGAAATCAAAGAATTTGGTGTAGAGGTTTTACCTCTTTTAGTTGATATGTCAATAAAAGAAGATAATGAAAAAATCGTTTTTGAAGCTTTAAAAAAATTTGGGAGAATTGATATTCTGATAAATAATTCTGGTGGCCCAAAATCAGGAACTTTTTTTGATTTTAATAATGAAGATTGGGACAAAGCCTATAATGATGTTTTGAAATATATAATCAGAATGAAACAATTAGTAATTCCATATATGAAACAGAACAATTGGGGTAGAATTATTAATATTGCTTCACTTTCTGTAAAAGAACCAGCTGAATCTTTAATTTTATCTAATGTTTTCCGTTCAGGTGTAGTAAGTATGGCAAAAACCGTTTCAAGAGAATTAATTAAAAATAATATCACAATAAATAATATTTGCCCTGGAGCTTTTAAAACTGACAGAGCAATTGAATTAATGACAATTGCAGCTACAAAACAAAACATTACTTTGAGTCAATTTGAGCAAAATGCTGTTAAAAACATGCCTTTAGGTCGTTATCAAACTCCAGATGAACTTGGTTATTTAGTGGCGTTTTTATCTTCAGAATTAGCTAGAGGTATTACTGGTACTACAATTCAAATAGATGGTGGGATTAGTAAATGTCTTATGTAAATTATAAATATATATTTATAAACCCAATTTAATTTATAAAATGATGATCTTCTGGAACAATTACATACATTCAAAATTAAATGTAATCTGAACTTTAGTATTTTTTAATTTGAATATGAACTCTTTTTTTTTCATACCAGCTACCAACTTAAGATTTTTGAATAAAATTGATCAAATCGAATCTGACAATATTGTTCTTGATTTAGAGGACTCTATTTATAATCATTCTTTTGATGATGCTGTCAGTAATATTTTAGCAATAAATTTTTCAAGTAAGTTGTGGATAAGGATACCATCAAGTAATGAAAATGAATTAAATTATCTAAAAATTCTTTCAGAAAAGGGATTTTGTCAATTTATATTACCAAAAGTGCAAAATAAAAGTAGAATTAAATCTATAAAGGATATTTTAACTAAAATAAAACTAACAAAATATAAATTAATTATATTAATTGAAGATCCTGTAGGACTTATAAATTGCTCAAATATTTTAAATGACGAGAATGTTATTGGTGTTGGTTTTGGTAGTCATGACTATTGCAAAATTGTTGGGATGAAACACAATCTGGCTAATCTTTTATATGCTAGAATGAAAATTTTGAATGTAGCAAAAGCTTTTAATAAAATAGCTCTAGATATTACAAGTATAAATATTGTTAATAAAGAAGAATTCATAAAAGAATGTATTGACGGTAAAGAAAAAGGTTTTGATGGTAAGTTTATTTTACACCCATGGCAACTCAAGTTATATAATGAATATTGGCAATATAATAAAGAAGAATTAGATTTTGCTCTGGTTGTTCGTGATTATATAGACAGTTTAGGCGGGGTAAGTAAATTTAATTTGGCTGTAATTAACGGTGAAATTGTTGAGAAACCTCATTTGGAGAGAATAAAGAAAATACTGTTGTCGCAAGACTATTCACTAAATAGTTTAAAAGAATTATAATTAAAATTAATATATTATGAATATCAATACAATGGGAAATTACTTTGAAGACTTTGTTGTCGGAGAAGAAATTTTTCACGCCCAATCCAAAACGATTTTTGAATCTGATAACAACTTGTTTTCGTTGTTAACAATGAATCACCACCCTGTTCATATAAATATTGACTATTGTAAAGATAATCAGTATGGCCAAATTTTAGTTCCAGGTACATTAGTGTTTTGTTTAGCCGTTCATTTAACCGTTTTAGATATTAGTGGTCAGGCCATTGCTAATTTAGGATATGAAAACATAGAACATTTACATCCAACATTCATAAATGACACTATATACAGTAAAACAAAAATTTTGGATAAATCTGAATCAAGATCTAAAGAAGATCGTGGAGTTGTTTATGTAGAAACAGTTGGTTATAATCAAAACAAAATAGACGTTATTCGTTTTAGGAGAAAAATATTAATTAAAAAGAAGAACTCATGATTAGCGACCTAATTATATTAAGAAGTTTAATGTTCGTGCCCGGACACAACGAAAAATTAATTGACTCTGCTGCTAATAGTAATGCTGATGCTCTATTGTTCGATTTAGAAGATAGTGTTCAACCATCATCTAACAAACCCTTAGCACGAAAATTAATTATTGAAAAGCTTAAAGATGAAAAGTTTATTCATTTCTACAAATTTGTTCGTTTAAATGAAATAGAAACAGAATATTTTCTTCAGGATGTATTACAATTAACTAATGCACCAATAGATGGTTTTTTATTGTCTAAAACAAACAAAAAAGAAGATATTACCTATTTAGATAACTTGCTTACTTCTATTGAACGGGAGCGTAACTTAAATATTAACACATTTAAACTAATACCTATACTTGAAAGTGCCGCATCTATTGTAAATATTAATGAAATTGCTACAGCCTCAAAAAGAATTATTGCACTTGGTTTTGGTTCGGAAGATTATGTTTCGGACATTAAAGGAGTAAGAGATTTTGATTTTAATTTAAGTATAGATTATCCCAGAAAGTTAGTACCAATTGTTGCAAGAGCTCATAATTTGGAAGCAATAGATGCAGCTTATATTAAGGTACATGATTTAGAGGGGTTAGAAACCCATCTCGCCATTGGTAAAACACTGGGGTATAGCGGTATGTGGGTCTTGCATCCAAAGCAAAATGAAGCAGTTAATAAAGCATACTCACCAACTGATCAAGAATACCAAGACGCGAAGGATTTTTTAAGACTTTACGTTGAAGCGCAAAAAGAAAACAAAGGTGTTGCTATTATTGAAGGCAAATTCGTTGGACCTCCTTTGATTACGAAGTCAAAAGATATTATTAATAGAGTTAAATTAATTGAGGAAAGAAATAATCAAAAGAATAATTAAATGAAGAAACTAATTATTATTGGTGGATATGGCAATGGTACTGTTGTCGCTAATATTGTTGAGGAAATTAACCAAGTACAAAGCGAATGGGAAATACTTGGATTTTTTAATGATTACGAAAAAAACAAAATAAATGATTATCCAATTATAGGTGATATAAGTAAAGAGAGTGTAAAAGAATATATACTTGATGAGAATGTATATTTTTTCTATGCACTGATTTCAGTAAAGAATAATCATA
This sequence comes from uncultured Saprospiraceae bacterium, assembly GCA_964449535.1. Lineage (GTDB taxonomy): Bacteria > Bacteroidota > Bacteroidia > Chitinophagales > Saprospiraceae > SLDF01. The sequence continues at coordinate 299 of CAYUZA010000253.1, read as the reverse complement.
ATTTTTTATGGAAACTTGAAAGTTTAGAAATACCTATACATCGTTTTGCAACATTAATTCATCCTAATGTAGTAGTTTCAAAAAATTCAAAAATAGGTTATAATGTGTGTGTTCAAGCATTCAGTATAATAGGTCCTAATGCATCAATTGGTAATTTTGTGCAGGTTTTTGGCCATGCCACAGTCGGTCATAATTGTAAGGTAGAAAATTATTGTTACATAACATCTAATTCTATTGTTGGTGCCCATGTAATTATGCATGAAGGCGCATTTCTAGGCGTTAATTCTACAACATTAGAC
>CAYUZA010000252.1:0-3550 GCA_964449535.1 uncultured Saprospiraceae bacterium | reverse complement strand
CTTGACTCTTTTGATTATTAGATTATTAGATTATGTGATGTGTTGCTGATATGCGGTAGATTTTTATTTAAAAATAAATAATATGTTCTTGATAACTTCCTACAAATCGAAAATTGCATCCCGATACATTCCTGTTGATGCAGAACAAATTGGAATTAAAATACCAGAAAGTGAAATCTATTTCACCTCAATCAAACTCGATGGTCATTTGGCCTTCATGTCAGTTAAAAAGGGAAAGGCTCAACTCTTCGATAAAAATGGAAATGAAATAAAAGTGGACTCAGTTACTAAAGCAGCAGAAAGGCTGAAATCTGATTGCGTACTCGCTGGTGAAGTCTGTGTTTTTCAAAATGGGAAATCTACTTCAAATCGCGAAGTAAACGCTTCACTAAATAATCCCGATAAAGTAGATTTTCGATTTGGAGTATTTGATTTGCTCGAAGTGAACGGTGCGGAATGCGACCTGGAAACAGAAGAGAAGATCAAGATTATATCAGATTGGCTGCAAGGATGCAAAGAAATATTCGCAATAGAACAAAACAAATTCGAAAGCAGAAAAGACATTATTTCGTTCTTCAAAACAGCTTATGAAAACAAAGCAGAAGGTCTGGTTGTAAAACTTCCTAACGGAACCGCCTACAAAGTCAAGAAGGTGCACCACCTTGATTTGGTTGTACTGGGTTATGCTGAGACCAACGGTGAAAAAGCTGGTGTACTTCGCGAATTGCTTTTGGGCTGTGCTTTGGGTAATAATCATTTTCAAATCATAACAAAGTGTGGCGTTGGATTCAGTGAAAAGGAAAGAACAGAATTTATTAAGCAATTGGAACCACTTATTATTTCATCTGAATATACAGAAGTTTCGGGCGCGAAAACAGCTTTTATTTTTGTAAAGCCGGAAATGGTCGTTGAAATATCCTGCCTTGACCTCATTAACGAAAACAGCAATGGACCTATTAAAAAGGCAATATTAAATTTCGAAAAAACAACGTACACCATTGTAGGAAATATGCCTACACTCAGCGTTATCTCTCCCAACTTCGTACGGCTCCGAGAGGATAAAAAGGCAAATGAAAATGATACCGGTACATTTCAGGCTTACACCCTGTGCGAACCACTATCCATGAGTGCTACTATAGATCAAGGTACTCCATCTGAAATCATTTTACGCGAAATATTTACAAAAAACGGCAAAGACGGCACCTCAATAAGGAAACTTGTTGCATTAAAAACAAACAAGGAAAAATCAGGATCCTATTCCCCCTTTGTCGTGGTATATTCGGACTTTAGTGCAGGAAGAAAAAAACCACTAGATCAAGAAATTTTCCTGTGCAAAAACGAAAAGGAAGCTGCAGCGAAAATAGTAGAGCTAAAAGATCTAAATATTAAAAAAGGCTGGGAACAAATCAATTAAAATGTATGGCAAAGAAATTATCTTTTATCATAGGATCTGAAAAATTCGAAGCGGGGATAACTAAAGTGGATCGAGATAAGGTCTATGGATACGTTAAAGTAGTTGTTTCTGATAAATTTGGGAATGTTTGTTCTACCGGAAATCTTCTTGACGATGGACAAACGCTAATTCTAACAGGCGCTACCGCGCTAAAAACAGTGGATACAAACTTTTATGAACAAGACAAGAAGGCTTTGAAAACGGTTTACTTAGACGGAACCGATGCTACACTGGTACCTTCATCTTTCGATGTCGAGAATATATTAGAAAAGGCAAGTCTAGACGATTTATTCAATCTTGAAATAACCACCGTTTATCAATTAACCTGGGATGACGCTATTGTCAAAGCAGGCATGTTAAAATTACTAGAGGACGGAGCTGTTTTTCGATTTGTTTTTAACTATCGTGCAGACTACGACGGTGCAGATGCAATTGTGATCGCTAGTCAAAATGAAGTTTTTGTCCTCACTGGACGCCTCTTGGATTTTGAATATTTGGAAAATAAATCGATTATTCCTCTGATTGAGGAAGCCCCACAAGAAGAATTTGAAGAGGAACTAGATTTCGGAATGTTATAAAACAAAAAAAGCAATGTCAAGGTACATCAATATATCAGATAATAAAGGGCGTGATGCCGAAGTGATTTTTACTTCCAAGTCGAAAAAACCAAAAGTAAAATTTGTTACACCAGAGGGTGAAGAAGTCTACACCATACGTGTTTTGAAAGGCGGCGTGCCTAACTCATTCGAAGGAATGGCACAAGTATATGGCAATAATGAAGCAATAGCTCAAGCTATGATAAGCGGTGATCCAGATATCGATCTTCAATTGACAGGCAGATTTATTAAGGAAAGTTCGCGCGTATACATAAATTCAGAACTCAAACCAGTTTCGAGGATCACGAAGAAAGAAGTCGTATACGCGCCAGATGGTAGCGTTAAGGAAGAACGCATTCCAAAAGAATTTCTTGCCAATATTCTTTCTGAAAATGCGCTCAAGCCGGGGAAATTATTCCCGAAAAAAGATATATACAACAAATTGGTCTTTGCTAAAAAACACCAATTGCACCATATCAATGGCCTTACTTTTGACTTCTTGTTCGATATAGCCAAAGAATTACACGATAAAGACTCATTAATGATGCTAGGGGGCGGAGCAAAAGGAAATGAGCCACTGGTGTTTCAGGATGGCGGTAAAACGTATCGGGCATATCTGGAAGGGCGCATTAAAGATAAATCGTATATTTTACTAATGCACCTTACCAATTTAGAATTAAAACCAATTCAATAATTAAAACAACTCAACAACACCCCATAAATGTAAGCTGGAAACACTGACAAAAAACGATACTTTAGCTAATGCACCAGCAGGTTGTTTTAAATATACATACACTTATATAACAGATAGTTATGTATTGTATTTAACTGAAATTTATTTGTATTTCTTAAAAAGAAAACCCGTTTATAAACATGTTTTAAACTAGTTGGACACTTCTTTTCTCACACAGTAAAAGGCGATATAAGTACATTTGGTAGATATCTGAATTATCATAATCCATACTAATAAAATCGAAAATAATTGCGCTGAATTTATATGGCGTATATTAAGTTGATACGATCAAATTAATACAATTTTTTTTCTGTAACCATTAGAACCGCATACTGATAAATAATGGAAGAATTAAAGAATAAGTGGATAACACTGGGAATTGAAGATTGGGGGCGTTCTCATTCAGGGGAAGCGTCCTATCTGGAATTGGATGGTGATACATTAGCCATTAAAGAAATGTACGACGCCCTTGAAGAAAAAATCTACACCCATTCTAAAGGATATTCACTTAAAAATTTTGTGAGAAATAACTCCGACGGATACATATTAATAATGGAAAAAGACTCTGGCGACGTTGTATTAAACGCAATAATATCTGGAGACTCATGGGATTTAATCGATGAACTTTCAAGTGAATTTGAAAAATATGAAGCAAGCAGTAATTCGCTCAACGACGAATTTAAAGACCAAATAAAAAATGTTTTCTCAGATGCATACTTTCAATTTTAGTCATAGGATGAATTTATTATTTGTATCTGAATGGTACAT
>CAYUZA010000251.1:0-3564 GCA_964449535.1 uncultured Saprospiraceae bacterium | reverse complement strand
CCATTAACATTGGTGCTGCCAATGTTGAGGCCAATAATACCAATGGCACATTGACTGTCTCCTGGAATTCAGCCATGGGGGATACCCGCCCTGATGGTACCTCACTGTTCGAAATCTGCTTTATAATTACAGGGGCTTCAGGGTGTTCTGATGTCAATTTTTCTAATACCCCGCTGGCCATCGAAGCCGCTAATGCGAGTGGGGCTACCTTGAGTGTAACGACGCAATCTGGCCGTATTTGTATTGAGGGAGAGCCGGACTGTATACCCGATGGATTCACGGTAAGTATAGATCGCGTTACCTCAGAAAATGGGCAAAACATCTGTCTGCGATTCCGGGTATTCAATTTTACCGACATTCAGTCTCTTCAAATGACGATTGAATGGAACCCAGCAGTATTAGAATACCTGGTGACAAACGAATATAATATCATGAATCTCTCTTCGGGAAGTTTTAATGATACAAAGGCCAAATCAGAAGGTAAACTAGCTTTTGTTTGGTTTAATGATGAACCAATAACCCTTCCAGATAACAGTTATTTATTCCAGATTTGTTTCAAGGTTTTAGGATCTCCGGGCTCCTCTACAGATTTAATCTACTCTGATGTAATAGTGGCTCGTGAGGCAACTAATGGCTCAGGGCAAAATGTGGACATTCACGAATGTAATGGCCAGGTGATGGTGGGCAGTATGGCCCCTTTCAGTGCTCGCATTATCAGTTCCAGCAATCCAACTTGCGAGAATAGCAACAATGGGTCTATTTCTGCTGAAGCCACGGGTGGAACACCACCTTATGTAACGTATGCCTGGACTCGTAATGGAAATCAGGTGGGTGGTAATACTCCAGCTATCACTAATCTTGGCCCGGGTACATACATCTTGGTGGTTACTGATTCCGGGGGAGCTACCGCTTCTGTATCTGTCACACTCAGTCCTCAGTTTACGATAAATGTAAATGCCGACACATCCAATGTTGCTTGCGCAGGTCAGACCAATGGTAGCATTACGCTCAATATTACGGGGAATCCCGGCGGTACTACCTATTTATGGGAAAACGGCTCTACCAATAAAGATAGAACGAACTTGTCACCAGGCAATTATAGTGTGACGATAACATATGCCGGAGGTGCAAATAGCGCCTGTAGTATCATCAGAAATTTCAATATTACAGAGCCTTCACCTTTGACTGTATCGGGCGGTGCTAATAACACAGATAAAAGCATCAGTATTAATGTCCAAGGAGGAACTGCCCCTTATTCCTATAATTGGTCTCCTTCTGGGGGAAATACTCCGAATCTGACAAATTTGTCTCCCGGGTCATATTTAGTGACGGTTACGGATGCTAATGGATGCACCGTTACTGCTGGTCCGTATGTAATTTTTGACAATACTAACCTAGTCATAGAAATTGAAACCAGTGATTACAATGGGTTTGGCGTTTCTTGTTTCGGTAGTTGCGATGGGTTTATTCGTGTTACGCCGGTTAGTGGATTGGCGCCTTTTACTTACCGATGGAGTGTAAATGGTGTTACAGCTTCGGAATTGACCAACCGTTGTGTGGGTACTTATCAAGTAACTGTAACGGATGCCAACGGTATGACAGCGACTGCGTCTGTTCAATTGTTAACGCCAGAGCGAATCAGGATCAATATTGTAAATTTACAGATTAGCAGCGGTGCGAATGATGGTTCTGCAACCGTTGAGGCCATTGGCGGTGCCGGTGGTTTTGCCTATACCTGGTCAGATGGGACTACAGGTCCTTCTATCACGGGTCAAGGACCCGTCATTGCCTTTGTTAACGCAAGGGATGTTAATGGTTGTTCATTTAATTTGCCCGTAGATTTTGGCAATAATCAGGATTGCTTTTTGCATCGTATTGTAATAACTCCAAATGGAGATGGATTAAATGATGAGTTTACCCTAACTTGTCTAGCAGGAACAGCTAATCGCCTTGAAATTTTTGACCGATATGGCAAGATGGTATTTGCGGACAACAATTATGCAAATGATTGGCAGGGAACAGGTCCCGACGGGAAGATTTTAGCTGATGGAGTGTATTTCTTTGTTTTGAAAGTTACTCAAAATGGTGCTCCTGAGAAAATAGTCAAGGGGTCATTCACTTTATTGTATGATTTGAGATAGTGTTACAACTTTAATTCAACCGATAATCCAGAACAATTTTCGCCATGAAATATTTAATAGGCCCTATACTTTTCTTGCAATTATTATTTTCCCAGGCACTATTGGCTCAGGAATACGGCCAATATAGTCAGTATACGATAAATCCTGTTTTGATAAATCCTGCCATGGCCGGATTTTCTGGAGAGCATGAATTTTTGTTAAATTATCGCAGACAATGGTCTGGTTTTCCTGGTACACCCCATATGGTAACTTTTGTGTACAACGGTGCCATTGCTCCATCTTCAGGCATAGGTATTAATATTTTCAATGAGCGAGTTGGAAGTTTAAACAGATTTCGAGCAGGAGGGATGTATGGTTTTCAAATAAAAACTGATGACCTAAAATTGGGAATGGGTCTTGCTGCTGATTATATACAACACAGATTGAGCAATGATGCGATAGTTGATCCAAGTTTAGATGCTAACGACCCAATAGTTCAGGCAGCTGCAAATGGCGTGTCTTATTTTGATGCTAACGTGGGTATTTATGCCCGTTACAAGAATAAATGGTATTTGGGAGTTTCTGTACCTCATTTAGTACGCGCCAGGCTGTCAGATATTGAAGATCTTCCGGAAACTTCCTCCTTGGCCAATCGATCCTTCACTGCTCAAATTGGAGGTCATTTTGAATTTAAAACACAAGGACTTACTTTGGATCCTTCCATAATGGTTCGCAGGATTTTAACAGGACCATTGGTCGTTGATGCAAAACTGATTACAAGTATATTGGAAGATCAATTGTACGCTGGAATAACGTATCGACACACCCTGGATGTAGGTTCTGGTGTAGGTGTATTATTGGGTGCACGAATACAGAAGGTTTCAGTTTTTTATCAGTATGATGCTGGTTTCGGCACTTTTCAAAACTATAATCATGGAGCACATGAAGTTGGTATGGTCTACAGAATACCCAAAAAATAGTGCATATAATATACTTCGTTTTTTTATTAATAGTAGTTTTGTCTTTCAATGTTAAATTAATAGCTATGAAAAGTATCATAAATCGTTGTTTGTTTCTTTTTGCTCTATTTATTGGGCTCTCAATCATACCTGCCGAAATTAAAGCACAGGCTACGGTATCTGACTGGATTACTGCTCAGGATATTTTAGTTGATGGCCCTGTAGCGGTTAATCGTTTATTACAAGCTGCAGACGTTGCTTCTGGTGGAGGTATGGAAGATGATGCAAATAATAGCGGAATCGATGGTTTACCTTTATTTTATCGCACAGTAGCTGCTGAAATCCGCGACAATAACTTAACTGCTAGAGAATCAATCAATAAGACTGCTGCAGCATTTTTGAGAAATGGTGTTACTCCACAAACAGTAGGCGCATTGGTGGCATCAGTAAAAATGATTTTAAGTTAAAACCTAAATAGTACATAT
>CAYUZA010000250.1:0-3580 GCA_964449535.1 uncultured Saprospiraceae bacterium | reverse complement strand
CTGTTAGCGAGGTATTACAAATGTGGCTGAAAGACGAAAGGTTTCGGCGTAAAGTGCAAGAGGCTAAACTTATAAATGGTTGGTCATCTATTTGTGGTGACATGATTGCAGCTGATACATCAAGTATACGCCTGCAGGATAGAACCCTTACGATAAAAGTCCAATCTGCACCATTGAGACAAGAATTGTTGATAGGTAAAGACTTACTGCTAAATCACATTGAAGAGTATCTGGGAGAGCGAATTATTGATGATGTAAAAATATACTAATGTCATCGAGTGCTATAATTTTCGGTTCAATTAGGGAAAGAATTTCTTTCTTAAGTATTATTTTTCTGTGCCTTACCATTTGCATTTTTTTTAACTCGAGTGTATTGGCACAACCTGTTTTTTCAGATTTGGTTGTATTGCATTCCCAATATAAAGAAACTCACCTTTCAAACAAATTATTTAAACACAGTGATATTCAATATTTAACGAATAAATATAGCGCTTTGCCGGGCGTGAAATCCCAAAATATTGGATATTCGTTTGAAGGCAGAAGTATCCATATGCTTCAAATAGGGAGTGGCAAAAGAAATATTATGTTATGGACTCAAATGCATGGGGATGAGCCTACGGCTACCATGGCTGTTTTTGATGTCCTTCAATTTCTAACGAAATCAGATTCTTTTGATCTTCATCGAAAAAAACTACTTGATGAATTGACGATTTTTGTCATTCCTATGCTCAATCCTGATGGTGCTGAAATTTTCAAGAGAAGAAATGCGCAGGATATTGACCTAAATCGTGACGCATTGGATAAAAAATCGCTCGAGGCAGCTCTTCTTTGGAGAATGGCAGACTCAATAAAGCCTGTTTTCGGCTTTAATTTGCATGATCAAAGTCCCTACTATACGGTTGGAGAAAGTGGCAAACAAACTCGCATAGCTTTTTTGGCTCCTGCTTATAAATCTTTTAAGGATAGTTTAAATGATAACAGGGCTAATGCCATGCGACTAATTGCCAAATTGAATGCGAGTCTTCAAGAGATTATTCCTGGAGAAGTTGCTCGTTTTAATGATACTTATGAGCCTCGAGCATTTGGAGACCAGTTTCAGGCTTCAGGAATAAGTACGATTTTGATTGAATCAGGTGGAAATCTTGCGGATAGTTCGAAGCAATATAATCGTTCCCTGCATTTTGCTATGTTGTTAGAAGGATTTTATCAAGTTGCTTCAAAAGGATATTTATATGAGGGATTACAAGCTTATTTTGATATTCCATCCAATCGGAGAAATGCGTTTGATGTAATCTTACGCAATGTCTCATTGGATAAGAAAAGCATCAGGCATTTGGCCATCAATAATACCGAATTTTATACCGCTGACTATAGCCAAGCATATTCAATTCCTTTGGTAGTGGATATAGGAAATCTTGAAGGCAAAATGGGTTTTGACGAACGCGATTTGAACGGATTATCATGGTTTCCTGGTAAGGTTATACCTCAACCCTTAAATGAGAAAAGGACAATTAAGCAATTGATAAAGGCAGGATATACTGCGATCCAGGTAAATTCTGAAAAGGAGTTATTAGATTGGGCAGATTTACCGTTTACGCTGCATTATTTTCCTATAGGTCTCAAAAAAGGTCGTGTCAACAGGCCCCTTGACTTTTTCTATCAGGAAAAAGGGATTGACTATGTTTTTTTAAATGGGCAATTTCATTTGTTGGAAGAGTTTTTATTGCTCTATGGAGATATGAAACTAACTGATTTTCAAAAGCCCTGAAGTTTCTTTATTCATGAAAACCATTATTTTACTCTTTATTTCTAATCTATTTATGACTTTTGCCTGGTATTGGCATCTTAAAGTTCAAAATACTCCTCTTGTAAAGATTTTTTTAATTAGCTGGGGATTAGCTTTCTTTGAGTATATGTTCATGATTCCTGCAAATAGATTGGGGTATCAGGAGTTCAATGCATTTCAATTAAAAATGATTCAAGAAGCCATTACCTTAATTATATTCATTGGTTTTGCCTTGCTGTATTTAAAAGAGCCTTTCAAAATGAATTACGTATATGGTTTTTTCTTTTTAATGTTAGCCGTATACTTTATCTTTAGGAAATAATTGGTTTATGCTTTTTAGAAATACCCTGTAAAAATCGGTTTATGCTGCTCATTAATCACCTTAGGTATCATTCTTTATTGTATTCAATCGCTCTTTTGTTCGTTACCATTTCTGCTTTTTCTTGCAAAAAGGATGATTTAGACCCCACAAATAATAATGAAATTATGGATAAGTGCGATAGCTTATCTATTCCAACAATTTTTGTACACGGATTTTTAGCTTCGGGTGATACTTATGCTCAACAGATTCTTCGTTTTACTTCAAATGGTCTTTGTGAAGAGAGACTTTTTACTTTCGATTGGAATTCTGTTGGCGGTTCAAATCAAGAATCCAAACTTGATGTTTTCATTGATGAAGTGTTAGCTAAAACTAACGCTGCTAAAGTTAATCTTGCGGGACATTCAGCGGGCTCGAATTTAGTCTACCAGTATTGCAGTGTGGAAAATAGAGCTAAAAAAGTGAATAAGTTGATTTATTTAGCGGGTTCGTCACGTGTCAATCCGCCGGGTACTATGGGAGAAATCCCTATGTTGAACATTTATTCTGAAGCTGATTCTATAGTTAAAGGTAGTGACATAAATGGTGCTATGAACGTAAAATATACGCAGTTAGACCACTACCAAGTTGCTACACATCCTTCTGTTTTTGAACAAATGTTTGAGTTTTTAACTGGCAAAAAAGGAAGTTCGGAGATTAAACCAAAACAGGGAAGTATTATGTTGGCAGGTAAAGCATTAACGTTAGGAGATAATAATCCTATGGTTGGTGCAGAGGTTAAAATTTATACGCTTGATCCTGCGACCGGATTTCGGGATAATTCCAAACCTGTTATATTAGCTGTTGCTGATGATAAGGGCGAATGGGGCCCGGTTCAAGCATCTTCTGGCGTTCATTATGAATTTGAATTGATTGGCAAATCTGCAGCTGACAGAATTGTCCATTATTACCGACTTCCTTTTATCAGGAATGATTTCAATATCTATTTAAGAGGTATTCCTCCTCCCGGAAGCCTTCCAGGTCTTCTTTTGGCGGGTTTGCCCAAAGATGATAATCAAACCGTAGCAGCTATCTTTGCTGCTAATCAAGCAGTTATTCACGGTAGAGATAAGTTGTTTTTTGGTAATACCGAACTGAGTTCTCCGGTTTTATCTCCTCCTAAAGACAGTAATATCGCGTTTTTCATATACGACGGTAACAATAATCGACAATCTGATGGAACAGCTATAGGTACTTTTTCTTTTGTTCCATTTCTTACAGGTATAGATCAGTATATTACTACCGAGTCGATTACTTCTCTTTCTGCTACTATGAATGGTAAGACAATAAGATTTAAAAACTATAAGTCAGAATCTGAAGGCATAGTCGTTTTGGTTTTTGATTAGTTTTTTTTTTTTTTGTCAGCATGCAAAAAATGTTTTATCGTTTACCAGTTAATTTTTAGATTCAATAGAAATTGTATAATATTAAAAATA
>CAYUZA010000249.1:0-3589 GCA_964449535.1 uncultured Saprospiraceae bacterium | reverse complement strand
ATATTTATAGTAACGATAGGTATTTCTGAGAGATTAACATCAAATACTTGGGGTTCTTGAGTTAAATCCTTTGGGAGATCTGGTTTAGCCTTATCAACAGCGTCTTTTACTTTTCTAGTTGCAAGTTCTATATCTATGTCTGCATTGAACTCAACTGTTATGACAGAATAATCTTGTAAGGAATTGGACCTGATATCTTTTACTCCGGTTACTGTTTTCAATTCCTTCTCAATGGGTCGAGTAATTAGCGATTCAATATCTTTGGATGAATTGCCAAAATAAACCGTATTTACAAATACGGTGGGAAGAGCAACCTCTGGAAATTGTTCTTTAGGCATACTTTGATATGCTCGCCATCCAAATATTAATATCATAAACATCAGTACAAAAATGCTCGTACCGTTATCTATAGCCAGATTGGATAGGCCGAAAGTTCTTAATTTTTCCTTTATATCAGGGGTAGACATATTTCTTTTATACTTTAATAATAAAATGAGAAGTAGTTAGCTTGTGCATTAGAAGGTAATTAATTCATTGTCTGCTAGTCCTCTTGCTCCCTCTTTGATGATAATATCACCAACTTTTAAACCGCTTTTGATTAATATTTTATCTTCATAAATTTTATCAATTTCAACGAATAGTTTGGATGCGATAGCATTTGCATCGTCACCTGATTTTACAAATACAAAAGAACGACCATCTGATTCTTGTTGTAGTAATTCAGCTTTAATCACCACTGTATTTTTTTGCGTAAAATCATTTATGCGCATTCTAGCTAAAAGGTTAGGTTTCAAAATATCGTCAGCCATTTGTTGAATGGAAGCCTCCACTACAAAAGTCCTATTCCCTTCGCTAATTGTTTTACCTATTCTCTTTATTGTTGCCTTTATATCTTCCTGTAGTGTTGGAAAATTTATTGTCACTTGGTCTCCTTTTTTAACTTTTCCAATATAACTTTCTGGCAGATTAGCGACTACCTTGATTTTTTTAATATTTACTATCGTAGCTATTGGTGAACCAGGTCCTACAAATTCTCCTTCCTTGGTATTTAGAATTTCAATTACTCCACTGCACGGTGCATAAACGGAAGATTTGGCAACATTTGCGATTATTGTAGCTTTCGCCTTTTCCAATCGCTCTTTGTTACTTTTAGCCTCAATTAATTGAATTTCTGAACCTACTTTTTGATCCCATAGTTTTTGTTGTTTTTCATAAATGGTTGTCGCTAAAGCCAAATTTGTTTCTAGCTCATCCAGTTGTCGTAGGAGTGTTTCCACATCTAATTTGGCTATTAATTGACCCTTTTGAACCATTTGACCTTCAATAATCATTAGTTTAATGATTCTCCCTCCTATATCCGAGCTCGCTCTTGCCACTTCATCAGATTGAACAGTAGCTTGAAAATCAACATAATGTCTAAACTCTTCTGTTTTTATTGTATCTAAAGTGACCAATTTACGAGGCTTTTCTGTTGTGTCTATTTCAGATATTTTTTGACTCAATTGTTCTATTTCATCTCCAAGCGCTTTATACTGTGATTGTTTTTCAATTAAAGTAGCTCGAAGTGTCTCCAGATCATTATTGAGTGAAGTCTGGTTATTATCTGTTTTTTTACCACACGCTGTAAATACCAGAATTAATAAAACTGAATAAAATGAAATAATCGCTTTCATAAAATTGATTGAATTGATGATTATATGTTTCAATATTTAATTATAATTTTCCTAAAGCTTTTAATAACTCAAATCGAGCATTTAACAAACTAAAATTTGCTTCAAGCAATGCAGACTGAGCTCTAAACAAATCTCCTTCAGCTTGAGTGAGTTCTAAACTTGATCCAATTCCCTCTTTAAATTTAATTTTGGCGGTTTTATATATGTTATCTGCCAACGTCTTATTTTTTTGTTGATTAGAGAGGGTTTTTAGCGCATTTTGCAAGGTGAGTTGTGCATTATTCACTTCCATTTGAATGGCTGATTCCAATTGTTCTCTTTGATAGCCAATTTTAGCCAATTCAATTCGTTGGTTTCTTATTTGAGATTTTTTTAAATGTCCATCAAAAATGGGTACCGACAGATTTAATCCAGCAAAACTCGCAGGAAACCAAGGATTTTCATCTGAATCAAATAAGTTGTTTCTCAGCAATTGACCATTATATATGGCAAAACCACGAATTGTCGGATAATAACCAGCTTTTGTAGATTCAATCTGTAATTTGCGAAGCAATGAAGTCGTTTCTAGTATTTTAATCTCAGGTCTATCAGACTTAGGATTTGATTCTGCTTCAAGACTCAGCGTTGCAAATCTTTCCATCAATTCTTGCCAGGTATTAGAAATAGCAAGACTTTTGTTCATTGGAAAGTTCATTTGAAACTTCAGCAAATTTTCTGATAGCTTTATGAATTGATTCATTTTCTCAAATTCTGTTTCCAAAACGGCTACAGTGAATTCCAATCTTTGAATATCTAAATCCTCAAGGAACCCACTATCAAAAAACAATTTGGCCTCATTAAGAGATTTACGAGCAATTTCTAAATCACTTGTTAATGATTTTTTTACTTCGTAATTATAGGCAAGACTTAAATAAGCTTTTGTAATATTAGATTTAAGATTGAACCGCTGCAAATCTTGTTGCCTGAGAGCGAGCACTCTTGTATTTTTTATAGCTTTCAAACCGGCAAAAAAAGCTGGATCGAATAGAAGGAAATTGGCTTCAATTCCCAGATTTAAAATATTTCTAGTACCAAATTGAGCAGGTACTCCTCCAGTAGCAGGTGGAATGACTTGCCCTGGTTCAATTAAATTGTAAGTCAATAATCTACCGTCTACAGCTGGACTTAAGAAATCCGGAAGAATTTGTGTAGGGATTGCAAAATAATATGTGTAAGCACCGCTTGCATTTACTTTTGGTATTCCTATTGATTTATATTCCATAATTTGCGCTTCAGCAGTTGCAATTTCGGCCTCAGTCAAACGCATTTGAGGTGAATTTAAAAGCCCATATTGTACGGCCTCATCTAAGGTATAATTTGTTGACTCTTGGGCTTGAACGTTATAAAAAAGGGCAACAATAAAAAAGATAAGAAAATTATTAATATTCATTATTCAAAAATTAATGTGTATGATCTATTGTTTATTAATAAAGTATTTCAGTCGAATTATGCCTTCTTGTGATGAAATTGAGCGTATGAATTGCGTAATCATGGTGGAATAGATAGTTTTCTTCTCAAACTCATCAGAAGGAAAAATAAAATCATCAAATAGTAATAACGAATTGCCTACATAAATTCTACAAACTATCTCTGGCTCAAATTCTTGTAAATACAGACCTTCAATTCTACCCCTTTTTATGTTTTTTAACATGGTGGAGTATATAGTATCAAACATGAGAGACTGTGACAACATCCAGTGAGATTCAAAATATTTCTTTAAATCGTAAATGGTAACAGGGTGTATCATTTCTAACCGTGTCAAAACATGAGAAGCTATTAGCCAGAGTTCGTGAATAGCGTCTTCACTTATCGTAGTAAAATGCTCAATGGCAGATATTTCTTGGTGCATGTAGCGCTCCAATAATCTATTGATAAGC
>CAYUZA010000248.1:0-3643 GCA_964449535.1 uncultured Saprospiraceae bacterium | reverse complement strand
AACGGGCTTGTCCTGCACTCATTTATTTCTTTTTTTCTTGCGGATGCTGTTTGGGAAAAGTGGTTTATTAGAAATTAGAAGTTCTCGATATGGATATATTATTAATGACACTTATTATTGGTGCATTTGTGGCGCTGTTATTCCTCAATCTTTATTTCAGATTAAAGGTTTTTGGTATATATAAAATATTAGTAAATAATCGTATTGATATTAAACCGACTGATTTATTGCAAGCCAAAAAACTTCGTGATGAAGTGGTGCCTCGTTATCCTGCATTTGAAAAAGAAATTTTGGCATTTTCCAGGCATATACGATACTCGATAAACATAGCCATCTTACTGATCGTATTGATTACAGCTTTTGGTGCAGTATTGATGTATTTCAGAGAATAGAATCATTGGATGCGTGTGTTAACTCATGTGATTAAGTTCGATTCAGATTTCAATCGTGAAAGGGTGTCAAGGTATCTGGCTTAACGGTGGCAGGACTTTTTTAATTATACTTAAACTCGAAGTTTGATTATTTTTCCTCATAAAATATTCATTCCGAAGAAGGTGCGTAAGCATGTATCCAGATAAGTGATAGTGGCTCTCCAACTTAATACGCTAAGTTTTTTGGATCAAGTTCCACATTGAAATTCACTTTAGCACCCAACGCCTTAAATATTTTCATAATGGTATCAAGTCGAGCATTTTTGATACTGTTCTCAATTTTTGATATTTGCGCTTTTTGAACGCCAACCAATTTACCTAACTCTTCTTGAGTCATTTTGCGTTCTTTTCTGGCTTGTTTAATTGCATGCCCAATCAAGTCAATGCTTAAATCATATTCGAAAGAGTCCCTTTCAGGTGTTCCAATCTTCCCGATATGTTTGTCGATCATTTCATCAAGACTTACTGTCTTCATTTTACTTTCATTTTTCATCTCCTTTATTCTTTAAAAATTCTATTCTGATATTTTCCGCTTTCTCGATTTCCTGGGTTGGTGTTTTCTGTTTTTTCTTCAGTATTCCGTGAGTGGCTATAACTACAGTATTATTTTTCTGCGACTTATCCCAAAAAGCAAAGAGCCTATAAGCTTTAGTATTGAATGACGTTCTAAATTCCCAAATGTTATCGTTCAATTTTTTGAAGAGTTCATTATCATTGATATACTGTGCCTTTCGAATATTGTAATAAATCTTGCTACGTTCCTTTTCGACCAGACTATCTAAAAACAATTGTGCTTCTTCCAAAAACTCGACATCAAAATTTTTCTTCATTCAATTATAAGCATGAAGTAAAGATAGAAATAAGTTTCCAGAAAAGGAAATATTTTAGCTGATTTAATGCAGGTTGGAAATGGGCGGTTGTCATTAATAATTTATTCGTTGAGTACATACCTGCTTTTTTCTTTCCATATTTTGTTTCGTTTTTTGGCAGGATTTTTACCGTTGTAAGAATATTGTTTCAAAAAAAAATGTGCAAAGTTCATTTCCAAATTTATGCTAATGCATGAAAATAAAAAATCCGGCGTACAATCATACACCGGATTTTCAATTTTTATGCTTCGCTGTTATTTAGAAATTGCGGCTTCCATCCGGTTGGTACACATATCTAACAGTGTATTTAATCTTGGTAGGACGTGTGGGTGGCACAACAATTTCCCCATTGTCATCAGTAGGTTCTGCCTTTAGCACTTCCATTTTGGCGTATTTACCAGCCCCTGTTCTGAAAATGAGTACTTGTCCAGCCTTGGGAGAAAATGAGCGTGTCACCGGATTGTAATCATACCAATCATTGTCCTTCACGGCTAAATCACCCACTGCTGCATCTGTTCGGTAGCCACTTTCTGGCGCTTCCAAAATGTCATCAAAAACTGCAGTTTGAACTATAGCACCTGCATTGCCAGGACCGCTTATACCGCTGTTGGTGATCATGGTAGCAAAGCGAAGTCCTATATCCCAACGGTTGCTTGTAGAGTCTACTGCATTTACTATCAGCTGATTTTTCTCAAAACTGAAAAGTCCGAAATTGCCCTCATTGGCACCATTGACTAAAAATGAGGTAGTAAGGGCATCCAATGGCGTTTTGTCCTCCTCTTTTTTACAAGACGTACCGAATAGTACCATACCTGTCAACAAGATTGCTGCTGTTGTTGAAAAATACATGCGTTTCATATATTAAGTGTTATTTAGTTACGTTCCATAAAAACGACGCTGTAAAATGAGTGCCAGGAAGCTGCGGCACATTCACAGGATCGGTATAATTTAGTAAATTATTTAGCGCTACTTGAAGGGTGTATCTTTGGTGAAATGCTTTCTGCATACTTAAATTTAATTGACAGTAACCGCGGGCATATTCTTCTGGCATATTGGCAAATCCATTTCCGTCCAAATCTGTCACCCCCCATTGGCTGCGGTAAACAGCCCTAAGTGAACCTCCCCATCCACTGCTAACATGCGTGTATAGCACACGAGCCTGTAGTAAATGAGGGCTACGTCCCAGCAAACCACTGTAGTCATTAGGTCGCATGATTCTAGCGCTGCCAAGTGGAGTATTTCTACCATACACCTCACCGCGCCCAATGCTCTTTATTAAATCCACATCGCCCGTATTTAGATATTGGTAGCCTACGGACCAATCGATTGATTTTTGTATACTACCATGAATATTAGCTTCTAAACCTGCTGTATATGCCCTTTTGATATTTAAATATGAGAACACGAAGCTGCCATTTTGCCTGACGGCAACAGGTACGTAATTGATTAAATCTGCAATACGGTTGACAAATACGTTCACATCTGCTTTTATAGGTACATTTTGTCCAATCCAGGAAAATCCGCCATTGAAACCATGGCTGTACTCTGGACGTAAAGAGGTGATTTGATATGCTTCCGGGAGTATACGCGCTATAAGTCCCTGCGATTGTTGTTCAAGCAGATCTGTGAGGGAAAATTCGGAAGCGCCAAAGAGTTGGTATCCCAAAGGATTGTTGATATAATATAAATATAACTGTCTGAAATCCGGTGCTTTGAATCCTGCACCATAAGAAAACTTAATGGCCCAGGTAGCGGAGGGAGTATATTGAACAGCAAGTTTGGGACTAAGACGGTTGGCAAAATCACTATTAATATCGTAGCGTAGTCCAGGCATAATCAGCCATTTGGAAGATGGTTTATATTCATATTGACCAAAAATATAGGTAAGGTGCTGATATTTTTTATTTCGGTAGCGCATGGTCTCTACGGTCTGCAGGTTATAGCCTACTCCTGCGACCAGATGGTGACCTGCCTTTGGTGTCCAGTCTGTTTGGTTTTCTATGCGATAGAACTGCTGAGAAAAATCGTCTGTATAATAATTATTCTGTGTATTATTTTCAGTCAGGTCTTGTGTGAAACGATATGCGCTGGCATATAAGCGGGTAGATGTTTTTAGCTGGTCACTAAATAAGTAATTAATCGTTGGGTTTATGTTTATATCTTGGGTAATGCCTGCTCCCTCAACATTGATTTGTTCGCTATTGACCGCAAAGGCACTTTGTTGCCTACCATAGAAAAGGCGGTTGTTCCAGATGATTTTTAAGCGATCGGTGGCTCTCCAGGTGTATTTTGCCTGAAAGGTCATATTGCGGTAGGGGTCCAGGGTGTTTTCTGGCCTATCCG
>CAYUZA010000247.1:0-3646 GCA_964449535.1 uncultured Saprospiraceae bacterium | reverse complement strand
TGATTTTGCCGCTGCAACCCCCATTGCGGCAAACGGCTTTTTGTGCGTTCGGCTTATTATTCTGTAAGGCGATTTTGACAAAGCTGTCTTCTAGTTTTGCGTTAAAGTTAATTTTTGCATTCATTGCCTTAAACACATTTAAAAAAGAGTCAATAGTGGCGCTGTCAGCACCATTCGTATAAACTACAGAAATTCAAATTTTTATTGTATTACTTGGAAAATGGCAATCATTGCAGACAATATGACTAGCCAATGGATAATAATATTGAAAGTTAATTTTTTGAACCATAAAAAAAGTAATCCAAAAACAATGCCCCAATTTAAAAACCACCAAAATTGGTCTATTGATTTTAATCCGTGTTGAAAAATAAAGGGTATGGTCGCAATTAAAACAGCCAACCATTTATTAACCTTATTGCTTATCAAAGCTTTAATGGCAAATCCCCTGTAAACAATTTCTTCTGCCAATCCTGCTGTCAATGCCATAATAATAAATATTACTCTAGCCGTTGTTGTTTTTGGGGTCAGTGAAGAAATATTGTCCATCTTATCTATATCTATTATTGAATTTGCCAGCGCTAATTCAATAAAAACAAGCAAACCAAATCCAAAAAGTAAATAGCCTACTATGAAAAAGAAGGTGCTTTTCTTGGCAAACGAATACCCTATATCTGCCCATTTCCAACCTGCTGAGTGAAGTATTCTTGAAACAATATAGATTTGTATTAAGTACCAAGCGGTTATGATTATCCAAAAAGTATTAAAAAAATCAAGTCCAAGATTTGTAATGAGTGGACGATTCAAAAGTAACAAGGAGATAAGTGTGGCTATAATTGGAAAACCAATAAGCACCGCAAGGGTTTTTGACAATGGTATTACTTTGGAAATTTCAGTATTTTGCATCATTCGAGAATGTTAATGGTTTGAACGTTGCAAAGCTACGAGGGATGCCAAACCTAATAGTTACCATTTGATAATTCTTAAATTTTTTCTGCTCTTATTCTGCTCAAACTTTGGGGGGTTATGCCAAGGTAAGATGCCAAATATTTCAGGGGCATCTTATCTATTCCTTTTCTGGTTTGCAACTGTTCAATGTATCTTTCTTTGGCAGTTTTGGTCAACAAGTCAATTTGTTGTTTTTGCTTCTCAATAAATGATGCTTCAGCGACAAGTCTTGTAATCTTCTCACCCAAGTTCCCATTAATTAGGGTTTGTTGAAAATTTTGGTGTGAAATTCGGAAAACAGTTGCATCTTCAAAGAGCCTAACTTCAATAGGCGTTTCCTGCTGTAAAGTAAATGACATATAATCAAATAAGAATTCGTTTATAAATGCGGTATCAATACAAACAAAGTTATTTTTATTCCATATTAAGTTGCCCCCACTTCCTTTTAATAATATATTCAAATATTTTTCTTTTGTATTTGATGCTTTCAATACAGTCTCTTTTGAAAAATTTTCTACTCTGCCCAGTTTTTCAAAGTTCACCCATACCTTAATATCAAGGCAAATAAAAGGGTCAAAAATAGTTTTAAGTTGTTCAGCTATCATTGATTGTTCAGTGATTTTACGCTATTAACTAACTGTTTCCAATCAGACGAACTACCCACTTTTTGTAAGATTGTTCATTCGAAGATAAAACTTAATCTTAAAATCTATCTATTGTTTTAAAGTAAGGTTTGGGCTGGCGCTTGCTTGCTATTATCTGAGATTCATTTTTCCAATTTATTCTTCAAATCCACTCGTTCACGCATGATTCTTATTATTTCAATCAATTAATCTTCCAATACCCGATAAAAATTATGTGATTTGTTGCTTTCATACCTGTTAATTCCGGGCAAATTTCTTCATATAACTTTCCTATTTGTGGTTTTTTAGCGGTTGAGGAGAAATATACTTAGCAATAATTTATAATATTTATACAATTGATTTTCTTATAACTTATTAACAAAGTAATTCCAAATATCAGACATAACCTTTAGGGTACAGTTTTTAAATTTTAACTGTTCCATTTATTTTCTGTTTACTTTCAACATTTTTAAATGCACGTGTGACTACAAATCTGATTTTTGTCCAAAGTAGAGAGTTTCATAAAGTTTCCCTAAAGTGAAACATAAAATATGTTTTTTGTGTAAATGTCGACTTATTGGGTTTCTTAAAATCGAATATAACGTTTTGCAGCTACCCAAAGGTAGCGATTTCGAAGCACTTCACTGTCATGCAGGTAGCAACTTTGATTCCTGCCTGCCTGCCGGCAGATTTCAAATCTTGTCTGCCGACAGTCAGGTGCTCATATAACAATGTCACCCTGCCTTTACACGAAACTACCTTTAGTAGTAGGCTTTAATAGCTAAAATTTCTATATTCCATAGGTGTTTTCCCGGTCTTTTGTTTAAATAATCTGCTGAAATATTGCGGATATTCAAATCCTAATGAGTAAGCAATTTCACTAACCGATTGATTGGTTTGCAATAGAATATTTTTTGCCTGTTCAATCACGAAATAATGGATGTGATCCTGTGCATTTAATCCCGTTTCTCTTTTGAGTAGATCGCTCAAATAACCTGGTGATAGATTCACTTTGTTCGCTAGATATTTAACGGAGGGCATACCCTCATTTCTTTTTTCCTCATTTTCAAAATAGCCCTTCAAAATATCTTCGACTTTTGAAACAACATCAAGATTTGCACTCTTTCGTGTGATGAATTGTCTCCCATAATACCGGGAACAATAATTAAGCAGCAGCTCAATATTTGATGCAATTAAAACCTGGCTGTAACTGTCAATGTTCTGCGTCAATTCCCCTTGAATTTTTACAATGCAATCATATAGTAATTGTTTCTCTTTATCAGACAGATGCAATGCCTCTGATATCTCGTAAGAAAAAAATGAATAATCCTTCATTTTACTGCCTAGTGACGAACCTCTGATAAAATCCGGATGAAAGAATAATCCCCATCCCATTAAATCTTCTTTTACTTCAACATCATTATCTATTGTAATCACAGAGTTAGGAGCAATACAGACAAGACTTCCATCTTGAAAGTCGAATGTTTTTCTACCGTAACGAATGTGATTACGGCAATAATTTTTGAACATAATAGAATAAAAATCAGTCTTTATGCTGATTTCCTCCGTTGTATATTCCAAAGTTTTGCTAAAATCTACGATTGCTACTAAAGGATGTTGCGCATATCCCAAATTCAAAAACTTATAGAGATCGGATATGGTCTTTAAATGTAAAAGATCATTCATGTCTTATTGAATTTAGGTATTCTAAGTAAACCAATCCACGTCTTTCAGCAAAATAATCAAGTGTCAGGACAACACTTGCTTGTATCAATAATCCAAGTCCCAATCCTCGCCAAAAGTCAGCGTTTGCAGAGGCAAAGTAAAGAATTGCTCCAATGAATATCAGTGCTATTTCCACATAACGAAAAACTACGAAGTTCTTCATTACTTTTTCCATTCTGGGTATTTCATCGGTCTTGATTTTAACTTGTTCGTTTTTTAAATAATTCTCAACACGGATAATATCCTTGGGACTTCGATAAATAAGTGATATACCGACTATTATTTCCAATACAGAAACCAGTACAAACGGAATCGCAAATCCTTTCCAATAAGAGGATGCTTTTAAAAAAAAC
>CAYUZA010000246.1:0-3653 GCA_964449535.1 uncultured Saprospiraceae bacterium | reverse complement strand
TTGATTGAAGGAATATTGAATCAACAGTTTTATAAAACCTTTTATCCAAGGTTTTTTGATAATTGTAGTGTTTTGGAAAAAGATGGAATGTCAACCTTCTTTTTCGAAACAACAATGGCTTATTTACAAATGGAAAAATCATGTACATGAATGCAGAGAATGTTGAAAAGTTAAATCCTGTCCAGCGGTTTAGAAGATTGCTTTTACAGGAGAAAAAAGCATTAGCAAACCTATACGTTTTTGCATTATTTGGTGCTGTAGTGAGTTTATCATTGCCTCTTGGTATACAGGCTATTGTAAACCTTATTGTCTCAGGCCAAGTGACCACTTCATTTTATGTGCTTATTGCTATGGTTGTCATTGGCTATGGCATAAATGGCTATCTCCAAATTCTTCAGATATCAGTAACGGAGGTCCTCCAGCGAAAAGTTTTTGCCAGAGCAGCTTTTGATTTCGCATATCGCGCACCCAGATTCAATCTTGCGTTTATACAGCATTTTCATGCCCCTGAACTGATGAATCGTTTTTTCGATACACTAACAGTACAAAAGGGAATTCCAAAGATACTCATCGACTTTGTGGGTTCATCATTACAGATTTTCATTGGTCTTATCCTTCTGTGTTTTTACCATCCATTTTTTATTTTGTTCGGTTTTTTGACCGTTATATTGGTATTTTTTATTGTCCGAATATTATCGCCACAGGGAATGTCTACTGCATTGCGTCAGAGTAAGTATAAATATGAGGTTGTACACTGGTTGGAGGAATTGGCAAGAACAATTGATGCTTTCAAATTAGCCGGAACAAGCCCTTTTCCACTAAAGGAGGCAGATGACAAGACCACAGACTACCTTATGGCAAGAGAAGCACATTTTCGTTCATTAATGCTGCATTACAGTAGTATCTTGTTGTTCAAAGTACTGATTGCTGGAGCGTTTTTGCTGTTGGGTGGATTGCTTGTGATTGATCAACAAATGAATATCGGTCAATTTATAGCCTCAGAAATCATTGTGATCATATTATTAAGCAATGCAGAAAAGCTCATTTTTAGTATGGATGCTATTTATGATATGCTTACCGCATTGGAAAAATTAGGCAGTGTCACTGATATTCCGCTGGAGCGCACTGGAGGACTAGATATACCAAAACTGAATAAAGGAGGGTTGGAACTTGAAGTGAAGAACCTAGAGTATCAGACGGATAAACGCCGCAGTTTGTTGCAGGGAGTAAGTTTTTCAGTAGCTGCAGGACAACGGGTGCTGCTAACGGGCTATAGTGGTTCTGGTAAGCACACTTTACTTCAGCTTCTGAATGGATTGTATGAAAATTTTGAAGGGATTATTAAATATAATGGGGTAAGTATTCGAAGTCTGGATTTGCTAAACCTTCGCGACAAAATAGGGGATACCATGGCCCGAGATTCTATTTTCAAAGGTTCTTTTTTAGAAAATTTAACCATGGGGAACCTTGTTCCGATTGAAGAGGTACTTCGTGTTGTTCAAATTACACGATTACAACATTTTTTAGACACCCTTCCTCTTGGACTAAATACGGAATTAATTCCTGAGGGTAAGCTGCTTTCAAGAAATATTAAAGCAAAAATTTTGGTAGCTAGATGTCTTATTAAGAAGCCAGAACTTATCATGCTTGATGAAAATGTAGAGTACATAAGGGAAGGTGATAAAGAGGCTATATTAGATTATATCTACGACAGGAAACAACCTTGGACGGTTATCAGCGTACATTATGCTATTAATAAACCCGATGTTTTCGACAAAATTATTTGTCTCAGTGACGGGAAGGTTCTGGATGAAGGCTCGTATGAAGAGGTAAAAACAAGACCATGGTTTAAGGAATTATTTAAAAATAAAATATCATGTTAAATATTAGTCAGTATAGTATCACAGAAAAACTGGATCCATCTGCCTACAAAACATTTGCTTATATTCATAAGCTAGGAACGCATGTGAAGGTTACTAAACTAATACTTATTGTAATGGTTTTGGTGCTATTAATTCTAATGCTTCCCTGGACACAAAATGTACAAGGAGAAGGTATGGTTACTACGTTATCGCCAGAACATCGACCACAAACAATTCAATCTATTATTTCCGGCAGGATTGATAAATGGTACAAGCAAGAAGGGGCATATGTCAGCAAAGGCGATACTATTTTGTCTATAGTTGAAATTCAAGACGCATTTTTTGATCCAGATCTAATTCCACGAATGGCAGAACAAATTAAAGCAAGGCAAGGTGGTTTGGACGCTAATGTTTCTAGGATTGACGCATTGCGAGATCAAATTGTAGCGTTAGAAAAGACACGTGATATAAAACTAGAACAAATAATTAATAAAATCAGGCAAGCTGAACTAAAAGTTAACTCAGATAGCATAAGATTTAAAGCTGCACAAACAGAAATGGAAATAGCACGAGTACAACTTGGACGCTATGAAAATCTTGAAAAAAATGGTGTTATTTCACTGACTGATCTGGAAGGCAGAAAGATAAGAGTACAGGAAGCTGAAGCGCGCGTTATTTCTGCCGAAAATTCTTTGCTTATTAGTAGGAATGAATATTTGAATGCTCAAGCTGATTTGCTGGGCACCAAAAATGAATTCGCAGATCGGATAGCCCGCACTCAGGCTGAATTGTATAATGCTATTCAGGCCAAATATGGGGTTGATGCCGATTTAGAAAGGATGCGGAATCAGTTGACCAATTTTGAGGTGCGCAGTAATTATCGGTATATTCTTGCACCTCAGGATGGTTATATTGCTCAAGCATTAGTGACTGGAATTGGAGAAAATGTCAAGGAGGGACAACCTCTTGTGAGTATTATGCCAGCTCATTATGAGTTGGCGGTTGCCTTTTGGATAAGGCCCATAGACTTGCCTTTAATTAAGGTAGGCTATCCTGTAAGGTTTTTATTTGATGGTTGGCCAGCATTTGTGTTTTCTGGTTGGCCACAGGCCTCATTTGGTACTTTTGGGGGTAAAATAGCCGCTATTGATAATTTTACAGACGAAAATAATTTATACCGGGTACTAGTGGCTCCCGACCCGGATGATGAACCTTGGCCAAAAGAGTTGCGCGTTGGATCAGGTGCTAAGGGATTTGCCCTATTAGGCGATGTTCCTATTTGGTTTGAATTGTGGCGACAATTAAATGGATTTCCACCTGATTATTATACTAAAACGGATGAGCAAAAAGAAATTAAGCGTAAAGAGCCACTTAGATCTTTCAAATAAAGTTTTTATGAAATTGACCAAAGCTGGATATTTATCTTTTTTGTTGATCTGCTTTATAACAAATGTTTTAAAGGGGCAGCCTACTCCTCTTCATGAGAAAGATTTTATAAGGGATTTACTTCGTAATCATCCTCAAGCCAAAAGAGCCATGTTGCAGCAAGAGGTAGGAGATCGTGAAGTGCAGGCAGCTCAAGGTTCATTTGACCCGATGCTAGCAGCAGGCTTTAGTCAAAAATCTTTTCAGGATAAATTATACTACCGTCGTTGGGATGCCGATATCACACAAGCTACCACATTTTTGGGTATTGAATTCAGTGCAGGTTTGGAAACCAATAGTGGATCCTTCTTAAATCCCGAAAGGAATACCCCTTTAGCAGGGGTGGGTTTTGCAGGTGTCAAGCTT
>CAYUZA010000245.1:1609-3657 GCA_964449535.1 uncultured Saprospiraceae bacterium | reverse complement strand
AGTTGAAATATTTCACCAGCTTAAAAAAGTCCTTAAAGACAAAGGGTATTCTACAAATGTGGGCGATGAAGGAGGATTTGCACCCAATTTGGGATCTAATCAGGAGGCCATTGAAATGGTATTAACTGCAATCGAAAAGTCAGGTTATAGGCCAGGAGAGGATGTTGTTATTGCAATGGACGCCGCAGCATCTGAATTTTATAACGAAGAGGAGGGGGTTTACCATTTTAAAAAATCAAGTGGAGAAAAGCTAACTGCTTCAGATATGGTTTCCTTTTGGAAAAATTGGTGCGACCAGTATCCTATTTTTTCAATTGAAGATGGGCTTTATGAAGATGATTGGGCCGGTTGGCAGCAATTGACAAAAACGCTCGGATCAAAAGTACAGTTAGTGGGCGATGATTTATTTGTTACCAACACACAGCGTCTAAGTAGAGGTATTCAGGAAGACGTTGCTAACTCTATTCTCATTAAGGTGAATCAAATTGGATCGGTGTCAGAAACTATGGATGCTGTGCATATGGCGCACCGCAACGCTTATACATCTGTTATCAGTCATAGATCCGGTGAAACCGAGGATACCTTTATTGCGGATTTAGCGGTTGCATTAAATACAGGACAAATTAAAACCGGTTCAGCCTCCCGTTCGGATAGAATTGCAAAATATAACCGCTTACTTTGGATTGAAGAAGATCTAGGTGATGTTGCTATTTACCCTGGGAGAAATATTTTGGGATAAGTGCTTTCATATTTATAAACCATTTATACATTAAATAAATATGTAATATATATTACCTAGGAAAGCTAGAAGTATCTTGCATTGTTGTAATTTTACATTACAAAAATGTTTAATATGATTAAAAGTTTACCTAAAAAGATACAAAACGCTTACGAAAGAATCCCGGCAAGTTTTAAAAATAGGTATAGTTTGTTGTTTGGAGCCTTTTTTGTTTATATGCTTTTTTTTGATAAGAATGATTTCATTACTCAAATAAGGTTGTACAGAACGGAGCTTTATTTGGAAGGAGAGAAGAAGAATTATGAAAGAAAGATTGAAGAGGCACGCGTTATGCGAAAAAAACTTGAATCAGATAAAGAAAAATATGCCAGAGAAAAATACTTTGTGCATAAACCAGGAGAAGATGTTTTCGTTATAGTTAGAAATTAAATAGTTTAAATATGTCGGTATTGGTAAACAAAAATTCGAAGAGAGCCGGCCAGCGATTTACGGGGAAGGAACGGACATTCCATGCAAGTCAAATGATAGAAGACGGCACTCAGGTCGTAGGGGGGGTAACTCCAGGTAAAGGGGGGACATTTCACTTGGATAAACCGGTTTTTAATACAGTCAAAGACGCAGTTGAAAAAGCAGGAGCTGATGTTTCTATTATTTTTGTTCCACCAGCATTTGGTGCCGACGCCATAATGGAAGCCGCAGAAGCAGGTATAAAAGTTATAGTTTGTATTACTGAAGGTATACCAGTACAAGATATGGTCAAAGTCAAAGCGTATTTAGCTGGATTTGACTGTCGGTTAATAGGTCCTAATTGTCCTGGAATCATCACCCCCGATGAAGCTAAGGTTGGAATTATGCCTGGATTTATACATCGTAAAGGAAATGTAGGTATTGTCTCTCGCAGCGGTACGCTTACATATGAAGCAGTAGATCAAGTTACGAAGGTGGGATTAGGACAGAGTACCTGTATTGGCATTGGAGGCGATCCAATAGTCGGAACTACCACAAAAGAAGCTGTACAGTTATTGATGGCAGATCCTGAAACTTCGGTCATTGTCATGATAGGAGAGATAGGTGGTAGCATGGAAGCTGATGCTGCACGTTGGATTAAAGAAAATGGTACAAAACCTGTCGTAGGCTTTATAGCAGGTCAAACAGCCCCAAAAGGAAGAACAATGGGCCACGCAGGTGCCATTATTGGTGGTGAAGAAGACACAGCTGCTGCAAAAATTAAGATTATGCAAGAATGTGGAATTCACACTGTTTCATCTCCTGCTGATATTGGCCAGAAAGTATTGGAGTTAATTTAATG
>CAYUZA010000245.1:0-1599 GCA_964449535.1 uncultured Saprospiraceae bacterium | reverse complement strand
TCCTTAAAAATATAAAGGGGCAAGTTTACACCTGCCCCTTTATATTTATGTATTCACAATTTATTTCCTTCCTCTGAAGTATTTCGTTGCCACAATTAACAATCCAAATGATTCCCCGTCATGCTTGGTTTGTTTAGCATGGTGTGCTCCATGTGCCCTTAAAATAGCTTTTGAATAGGGATTTTCCAACTGTTTAAACCAACTGAATCGTTGGTGGATATAAACATCGTGAATCAAAAAATAAATTAATCCATAAATACTTATACCTATGCCAACATACAACAACCAATCCATGGTTGTAGCAATTCCAAAATAATAACATAAGGCGCTAGGTACAGCAAATATTAAAAAGAAAGCATCATTCTTTTCGAAGAAACCGTGTTTTTCAAAGTGCGGTTTATGGTGGTCCTCGTGCAAATACCAAAGAAATCCATGCATAACGTATTTATGAGCAAACCAGGCCATGAATTCCATGAAAAAGACAGCCGCAAGTACGATTAGAACATTAACTACAATTGCCATTATAGAATTTAATTTAACGTTTTAGATTTTTTATTTACTCCACAAGGTAAGCACACCAAAGAAAATAAACTGCATTATAAAAATAAAGGCGGACATAGTGTTGCGATTATTTTTTAAAAAATAAAATATCCACAATTGCATTACCCAAGAAACAATCAGCCATGAAATATAATTTGACATAGGTATGACCCCATCTTCCCATTGCCAAAATTGGAATGAAATCGCCATTGGTTCGATCAAATAATCCAATACAACCATAAAGCTAGCAGCAATTAGTGATTTTATAATGACAGATAATTCGATCTTTTGAAGTATAAATGATGTGGAACTATGAGCGCCAAACGCTACAATAACCCAATTTACCCCAATTAACAAGGGTGTGTCTAACCATTTAAGTCCAAAAACATCTTGATAATAGTATGTTCCAAAGGGCCAGCCTGTATGGACACCAATCGCTTCAATTCCAAAGCCTAGTACATAAACGGGAAAGGCTATCTTTATCCATGATTTCCACCCATTTTCTGCATGTATCATCAATAAAAAAAGTGATAGACACAGATTTGCGGGCGTAAGATTAATAATAGATGCATCTCTGTTTAAAAAACCCCACAGTCCCACACTATATAATATAATGACTATAAAAATGGATGTTCTGTCCAGATCAAATCTCATTTTCATAACCAATTAAATTTTATCACTTAAACATTAAAACAACAAATGAGTTGATGACCACCTTCAATATTCATTTACCTCATCTTCAAATAATGGAAATTCTACAAAAAAATCGCTTCCCTTACCTTCAATAGATTCAAAATAAATTCTACCTCCATACGATTCAACAATATCTTTACAAATGGCTAATCCTAATCCAGTTCCTGAGCTTTTAGTGGTGAAGTTTGGAAAGAAAACTTTATCTCGCATTTCTTGAGGTATACCCGTACCATTATCACTCACTTGAATGATTGCATACCCTTTTCTGGTAAACAACTTAATATCCATTTTGCCACGATTTTCTTCCGGAATGGCTTGGATGGCATTTTTGATCAAATTGTTTAATATTCTGAGAACATGGCTTCT
>CAYUZA010000244.1:2988-3672 GCA_964449535.1 uncultured Saprospiraceae bacterium | reverse complement strand
TTCATCATTAGAAGGTATAGTTTTTATCTTCTCTTGCTTGTCAAAGTCACGCAATGCTTCTGATAAAATATTGAAGGTTTTCACCTCTAAGCCACCGTTTAATTTCATTAGGTCGTTATAAAGGATTGGATTTAGATACAAAACTTTACCGTGTTCTGTAAAGTAGTCTTTGTCTGTTGAAACTATCCAAAGTCGATTTATTTTAGGGACAATGCTTAGTAATTGTTCCCAAGTAAGTTGGTCGCCAAGTGGGTCAGCTCTTTTACCTGGCGGATTTCCAATTTCTTTTCTGAGCCTTGCTCTATTGATGTCATCACTGCTTGGTGCTACTGCTTTAGCATAAATAGGCGAGAGTGTCTTTGAAACTTTGTCTTGAGAAATAGAAATGTCGAGAAGAACCTCGTTCAGAATTTCTGTTAGCGATTTATTAGAAGCAGTAATAGCCTGTTCAATTGACTTTCGGTTTTTATTCCAGTCAGCTAGTTTTGGTGAACTGTCCTCGTCTAAATGCTCTGGAAGCATTGTTTTAGATAATGAAGTCTGTTTTACATAATTGTCTATTGAAAGGCGAAATACATTTAGTTTGTTCCTGTCAATCTCAAATCCCAGTTGCTCGGTGAAAAAAATTTTGTCCGTCAACTCAATTACCGACCCTAGAAGTTTTTTAAAGTCAGGTCTGTTTGA
>CAYUZA010000244.1:0-2978 GCA_964449535.1 uncultured Saprospiraceae bacterium | reverse complement strand
GGTAAATGTTTGCGTCTATGTATAATATGTTCATTGTAGTGTCGTTTTAAAATTACTGGTAACGGTCAAGTATAAGCGTAGTGCGGGATTTCGGAGCGATTCACTGTCCGCCTACCGCAAAGTTGATTAGAAGCAAAAACGCTCATTTTTAGCTGTTCAGCCCGCATTACGCTTATACAATGTTGTAGCCAGTTTTTCTCTATACCTTTTCTCTATTTCTTTCGCAAAAGCCACTTTGTCAGTTCGTAACAATTCCATTGCTTCTCCATTCACAATGGTCGGATGAATGTCTCTAAGATTCTTATCGCTCCAAGTGGCAAGTTCTACAAGGATAGGTGTCAAAGACAGTCCCTTTTCGGTCAAGAGGTAGAGGTTAGTCTTTCTATTGTCTGGTCGTTGGGTTTTTAAAATAAGCCCTACTTCTTCCAAGAACTTGAGTTTGGCAGAAAGAATATTGGTCGCAATAGCTTCTTCACTTTCTGTAAAGTCCTTAAAGGTCTCCTTACCTTCAATGAGCATTTGCTTTACGATGACCAATATCCACTTGTCTCCCAAAACATCTAAGGCTGAGGTAAACGGGCAATTACATCTGAAATCTTGTCGCATCTGTTAAATCAATATTAAGTTTTACTTGCAAAATGAAATTTATTTTCAATATCACTTGCATATTGAAAGTTATTTTGTAATTTTGCTTGCGAAACAAAAGTAATAATTTTTTATCAAATGACCAAGACAATGAGAAAAGTATTCACAGTACTAGCTCTATCAGGTATTCTCGCTTCCTGTGGTGTTAATCAAACGAAATCAACAAGCGAGAATAATCAAACAAAAACATCAAAAATGACAAACAAAGAAATCGTAGGCACTTTCTTAGGTGCTGTAATGAAACAAGACACCGCAACTATGCGACAGGTAGCTAACGCCGATTACATTCAGCATAATCCTTTTGTGCCGACTGGTTTAGAACCTTTTATTGGTTTATTACCAGTTTTAAAAGAACACGGAACCTATGCCGAAAACGTGAGAATGTTTCAAGATGGCGATTTTGTGTTTATGCACAACATTTGGAAAAACGCCAAACCTTTTGGGGCAGATGAAATGGTGGCATTTGATATTATCCGTGTAGATGAAAACGGTAAAGTAGCCGAGCATTGGGACGCTATGACCGTTTTAGTTAAAGAAGCTGCCAGTGGTAGAACACAAACCGATGGTCCAACAACTGTTGAAGATTTAGATAAAACTGAGGCAAACAAAACCTTGGCAGTTTCTCTTATTGAAGACGTTTTAATGGGTAAAAATCCAAGTAAGATTGGCGACTACATCAGTTCCGAAGAGTACCACCAGCACAACCCTCAAATTAAAGACGGATTAACAGGCATAGTAGAAGCAGTAGAGTATTTCACTTCTCAAAACAATATGTTTAAATACACCAAAATTCATAAAGTGTTGGGTGAAGGTAATTTCGTCCTTACCGTAACCGAAGGTGAGTGGAATGGTGGCAAGAAACACGTGTTTTACGACTTGTTCAGAATGAAAGACGGTAAAATCGTAGAACATTGGGATGTGATTCAAGAAATACCTACCGAAGGTTTGGCTCACAATAACGGAATGTTTGGATTTTAATGAACCCTAAAAACTTACTAAAATGAGCCAAATACAAATTTCAACCATAGCAATGGCTTTGTCCATAATTCCCGTTACACTTCACGGAATTGAAGTGCTGTTTCCAATGCAAGCTCGCTGGATTGTAAATTGGGTATTGCCCTTTTTTGGACTTAAAGCTCCGAATAGTAAAATGGCTTTGACACAAGATGAACAACTTACTATGCTTGATGCAGCTTTGGAAGCTTCCCCAAATAAAAAATTGACGAATGCAAAAGATTATATTTTCCTTTTGCTTTTTGAACAACGTCAAGGTGCTATCGGATTTACAGCCGTTGCTGTTGGTGCTATCTATGGAATGGGGCTTGAACTTGCTGCTCGTCAACCATTGCATTTAGTGTTTGGTGTAGTTGCAATATTGATGATGTTGGTTAATGCCAATCAAGCGGGTTTTCTGCCATTCTTCGGTAAGCATCCAAAAGTTTCTACTCACGGTAGAAATGTAGGTATCGTGTTCGCTCCCTTTTGGTTGGTTGTGACAATCCTAAATTACTTGGCGTTTTCGTATGCCTCAATTTAATTTCAAAATTCAAATATTTCTAAAATGAAAAATATAATCATCACAGGAAGTAGCAACGGTTTTGGACTGAAAGCTGCAAAAGATTTTGCCGATAAAGGCAATAAAGTATTCGCAACAATGCGTAATCCAAATGGTAAAAATGCCAATGTAAAAGCGGATTTGGAAAACCATTCTGCCAATATCAAAGTGGTAGATATGGATGTAACAAATGATGCTTCGGTAAAAGAAGCTATGTCAACTATTCTTGCAGAAGCAGGAAATATTGATGTACTTATCAATAATGCAGGGATAATGTATTTGGGCATCACCGAAGCATTTAGCGTTGAACAGGCAAAATTTCAAATGGAAACGAATTATTTTGGTGCTATAAGAGTAATGCAAGCTGTTTTACCCTCTATGCGTAAAGCGGGTTCAGGTTTAATTATCAATACTTCTTCGTTGGTTGGTCGAATGTCACCACCATTTTTTGGCACTTACACCGCAACTAAACACGCTTTGGAAGGATATTCACAAGCATTGCGTTACGAAGTTTCACCTTTTGGCGTTGATATAGTCTTGGTTGAACCTGGTCCATTTGGCACAGGCTTATTGGCATCAGGTCAAGCTCCTGCACATAGTGAAGTTTTAGAAACTTATGGCGAGTTAGCTGGTGTTCCATCAGTAATGGGTGAAAATTTTGCTCAAATGTTGCAAAGTGAAGATGCTCCAGACCCACAATTGGTAGTTGATGCCTACTTGAAATTGGCAGAACAACCTTTTGGAAGTCGTCCTACAAGAACAGTTGTCGGAATCACTT
>CAYUZA010000243.1:0-3708 GCA_964449535.1 uncultured Saprospiraceae bacterium | reverse complement strand
ATTTTGAGAAGATAAATCAAAAGGCCAAAGTGAGTGCATCTGTACTTTCAGAGCAGGAGGCTTATGCTCTCTTGCTGGAGGATAGCATTCGATTGGTGATTGGTAGTCGCCAACTGACAGAAGCTGAAAAGTCATTTTTTGATCGCAAGAAGATAACACCGCGTGTGACGCCGCTGGGCTATGATGCAGTTGTTTTTTTGAGGGCCTCTGATGGTGGACCCACCTTATTGTCTTGGGATAAAATGAGCCTCTTTCTCTCAGGCGAAATATCCGGTGTTTTTTCAGATGTACCCAACGCTCCATCTGGAGAAGCTGCACTAGTGTTTTTGGGTAGTGGAGCAGGTACAATGACAGCGCTGGAGAGGGCGTTTGTGCTTGATTCCATACAGTGTCCAACTTATGCGCTAAATAGTACAGATGAGTTATTGAATTACCTTAAGTCACATCCAGGGGCTATTGGCGTAGTGGGATTGGCATGGATACAACAATTGGGAGCGGTAGATATGGCCCGTTTTGAACAACAGGTTCAGGTGCTTGCGGTAAACAATCCGGATCCAGCAGTAAATGGCTATTATTTACCGGACCAGGGCAATCTTGCTGACGGAACTTACCCGCTTACCAGGAATATACTGGCAATAAGCAGGGAACCCAGAGTGGGATTAGGAACAGGCTTTATATCATTTATGGCTTCACCCCGTGGGCAGCGTATCATTCTCAAAGCTGGCTTGTTGCCATATACGATGCCATCAAGAGAATTGATTATTTATGATAGCGATTCGAGCGGGAAATAGTATTTTTGCCGCTTATGTGGTGAAAAAATAAAGAGTTAACTTTTTATTAATAAACCTAATCTAATTTGCAGCGTCTATAGTTTAATGAAACAAATGGGAAAAGTTATGAATACCTATTTCAATGCCGTATTGTTTATACTTGTTACACTAACAAATGCGGTAGCACAGAATCTTGATGAAGGAATCCAGAAATGGAAAAATGAAAATTATGCTGAAGCGAGGCGTATTTTTCAATCATTAATAGCTTCCGATTCTAAGGTTGCAGAACCATATTTTTATTTGGGAGAGACATATTATGAACTGGAAAATTTGGATTCAGCCAGATTTTACTATCAAAAAGGGGTAGAAGCTAGTCCTCGTGGAGGTATCAATTATGTTGGACTGGGCAAACTATTTTGGGAGGATAATAAAAAAGTAGAGGCACGTGAGCAATTCGATCGTGCTGAAAAACTGGCTAAGGGGAAAGACTGGCGTGTGCCCTTCGAAATAGGTCGGACATATCTTTACTCTGAGGATAAAAAACTGGATATTGCCATTGAAAAGCTGGAGCTCGCCAAAGACCTTTCCAGAACCTTACCTGAAGTATGGTCAGTATTAGGAGATGCTTACATGGAAAGTAATCAAGGGGGTAAGGCTGCGAATGCCTACAGCTATGTGTTGGAGCAGCTTAAGATAGAATCTCCTGAAATTTATAGAAAGCGCGGTGAACTATTCCTGCGCAGCAAAACATACGATTTGGCCATTGAGAATTTTGAAAAGGCCATTGCTATTGATCCAAATTATGCTCCGGCTTACAGGTCATTGATTGATGTTTATCAAAACTATTTGAATAAATATGATAAGGTTACGCCTTTGCTCAAGAAATATACTAGTCTGGTTGGGGATGATCTGGAGGCAAGAACCCGTTACATAGGCTTCTTATTTCGACAAGCAAAAGATTATGAAAATGTGGTTATAGAAGCCGATAAGCTTTTACAGAAAGATAAAAATATCTATCAAGCATATCGATGGAAAGGGTACGCACAAGTAGAATTGAAGCGAAGTGCAGAGGCTTTGGAAACTATGAAGTTGTTTTTTGACAAAGCCGCCGGGACGCGTTTTTATTTTTCAGATTATGATTATTATGCCCGAGCAGCAGCCGACAATAAACAAATAGAATTGGCAGCAGAGAAACTCAGAGCTGCTCTTCAACTCGAGATAGCAAAGGACGAAGTTTATGATCGAATTGCAAAAATGTACTATGATTCTAAAATGTTCAAGGAGGCTATCGTAGCATACAAGGAAAAGATGGAAAATGTCGACCCGGTTTCTACAGACTATTTTTACTTAGGGTACTCCTTGTTTGCTACTCGAGATTATGAAAATGCTGATAAGGAAATGTCACAAGTTACTGAGTTGCTTCCGGAATATCTTGCAGGATGGGTTATCCGTGCCAAATGCAATGAATTTTTGGATCCCAATTTGGATTTAATGTTGGCCAAGCCTTTTCATGAAAAGGTAGTGCAGTTGGCTGCTAGCGACACTAGGAGGTATGCATCAGATTTGATGAATGCACATAGATATCTGGCTTTTGCTGCTTTTAAACTGAATGTTTTGGATGAAGCTAAGATTCAATCCGAAAAAATGGTTGAAATAGGCTTGTTGGATACCAAGAAGTTTCGTAGTAATTTGATTGAAGCGTACAAGAGTTTAGGCTACATATACTCCCAAAGTAAAACTCGTGAAGACAAAGCAAAAGCAAAAGAATATTACGAGAGTCTATTGGCGATAGATCCCGAAAACGAAGACGCTAAAGGAGGATTGGAATATCTTAAGGCTAATTGATTATAGATCAGAATTTTATGTAATTTTATAAGTAAAAGGGTCAGCATGCTGACCCTTTTACTTTATGTCAATAATATTCCTTTTGTGCTCAAATCTTCTCTTAAAAAAATATTAAAAATATACTTTTAGGGGAATTGAATCGACTTTGGCAAGGTTTATGCATATATAATATCAGAGTATGCACTTGCAAGCATGAGGTTTTGCATATTCACATTGGAACGACATTTTTTTAAGTTAAGTATAGGTTTTACCAAGGTACATTTTTTTCATTTTCGTTCAGGCCGGTTCTAATTGGGGGATTAGTAGACCGGTCTTTTTTATTTTAGGGTATAAGACAAACCAAGT
This sequence comes from uncultured Saprospiraceae bacterium, assembly GCA_964449535.1. Lineage (GTDB taxonomy): Bacteria > Bacteroidota > Bacteroidia > Chitinophagales > Saprospiraceae > SLDF01. The sequence continues at coordinate 748 of CAYUZA010000243.1, read as the reverse complement.
ATAAAATAGCTTTGCAAATCCTTTGTGTTCGCTGCAGTCGTCTCTTGGCGATTTATTCTGGCTGCATACTCAATACCTATCCCCAGTCCCTTCCATGCGCTAAATGAAATACCATTAGTCCAGGTAAAATTGGATAGGCCGGGTACATCTTCGTAACTGATAAAACCAGAAAGATTAGATCGAATACGAATTGACTTATTGATTGGCTGGTTTAGGTCGGCGACTAATTTGCAGCCTAAAGATGACCGATATTCAGATCCTGACTCCGCGAAAATGAAGTTATAATTTAGTGGATGAAACACTGCCACCAAAGTGTTCATGGATTTCCAGGTGGCCCCTACTCCCAGGTCTAAATACGCAGGATTGAAGGCATTGCGTATCACACTAGATCGAAATTCACCCAGACCGGAGACAGCAATGGTTGGTGTAAGATTGTAGCCGAACAGCGATGTTGCCTGAAGAACATCCACATTGGGTTGGTAAGTTGAGCCTTCATCCTTGCTTTTGTCCAGTTGTAATTTTTGCCAGCCTAGATTAATTAATAAAGAATTTCGCCAGAAGTAATTTGATTTTTTTAAGTTGGCGAAAGCTGCACTTGATATTAAAATGCCCGATGTTCTGGAGTTTGGGTTGGCGTTGATCACCCAATTGTCCAACTGATTAAAATTAAATCCAAGTGTACCTGAAAAGCCTCTGGTCCATACTGGATCCGGAGTTAATGTTTTGATACTAGCATCTACAGCATTTA
>CAYUZA010000242.1:0-3714 GCA_964449535.1 uncultured Saprospiraceae bacterium | reverse complement strand
CTCCCACCTGGACTGCTGGCAAATCTTCAGCTGAATCCTCTGTTAAGTCAGCAGATGCGAAAGTTGCCCCATGTATGCCATCTTTTCCGGTGGCCGAGCCCACAATGAACACAGGATTTCCCGGACCGTCTGCTCTTGCAGACATGGTTTCTCCCGCCTTTACGATTCCTACTGACATGGCGTTTACCAATATATTTTGATTATAGCAGGAATCAAAATAAACTTCACCAGCTACAGTGGGAACACCTAGACAATTGCCGTAATCACCTATACCCTTTACAACTCCTTTAACGAGCCTTTTCATGCGTGCGGAGTTTAGGTCTCCGAATCGGAGAGAATTTAGAGCTGCAATTGGCCTTGCTCCCATAGTAAAAATATCGCGGTGAATTCCTCCAACTCCGGTTGCTGCTCCTTGATAGGGTTCTATTGCGGATGGGTGGTTGTGTGATTCTATTTTAAAAGCACAACCGAGACCATCGCCAATGTCTACCAGACCCGCATTTTCTTCTCCGGCACCGACCAACATGCAGTCTCCTTCGCGCGGAAGGGTTTTAAGGTATTTGATAGAGTTTTTATAAGAACAATGTTCTGACCACATTACCGAAAAAATGCTCAATTCGGTAAAGTTTGGTTGGCGACCTAAAATGTCAATGATGCGGAGATATTCTTCTTCAGTGAGGCCTAATTTTTGGGCTATAGTTGCGTCTACTTGGTTATCTGTTGCTTGCATCTGGGGGTATCCGGGATTTTATATTATTGAAACGCAAATATATGGTAATTAATGCCTTTTATGGATAGCACAAGTAAGATTTTTGACAAAGGATTATCGGACAAGACTGTTTACCACAAAGAATAGTACTAGGTATATCCACAATCCGTCTAGAAAATGCCAATACCAGGTTATTAGCCGAAGTTTCATTCGCTTGGCTGGATCTGAAAAATAAATAAGGACAGAAACAGGTTCAATCATTTTTTTTCGCGCATCCAGATAAAAAACAGCTAAAAATGGTAGCCCGGCGATGACGTGTGCAAAATGCAACCCAGATATCAAATACAAATAAGCTGCTGCATTGCCAGATTTAGGCAATATATTTTCAGAAAATAAAGCAGTCCAGCCATACAGCTGTGCAGCTAGGAACAAAAAGGAAAGTAATAACGTGTGCAATAACTGCGTTTTGTATCGGTCTGTTTCATCTCTCAAATACGCATTTTGCGCTGATCTCAGCGTGATGCTGCTCCCAATTAGGATAACGGTATTTACCACAAATATCAAAGGTAATTTTAAAGGAGACAATCCGTGTTCGATCCGAGTATAGGTATAGGCTACCGTGCAAGTGAGAAACATTACAGCCAGACCAAATAGTATCAAGGTCATTACAATTTGTGCAGGTTCAATATTCAGACTGTATTTAGGCTCGTTATCTTGCATCGGATGTCGGTTTTTGTGATTTATTTTTTCTACATTTATCACTGCAATAAATAACTTCTTTCCAGCACTTTTCCCATTTCTTTCGCCATGTAAAAGGACGATTGCATACTGGACAAGTTTTTTCCGCTAATGGAACTTTAGGCATAATATTTGCTGAGTTTAACCAATATCTATTTAATGAGTTAATTCATTCATCTTTGAAACATTGATCAACTCCATATCGTTTAAATAATTATCAATTATTATATTATGCGTGCTCTTGTACTAATTTTTCTGTTGGTGTTGATGGCATCTTTTTCCTTCGCTCAACCCTTTCAACGATTAGATGTCAAAGGATACGCAAATGGAGTGGAATTGCTAAACCCTTGGTCTGGTGGTTTTAATAAGCCACAGTTTTCTCAGGCGGATTTGGATCAGGATGGTATCATGGATATATATGTTTTTGATAATGCTGCTGATCTTTCGCTATGTTTTAAGGGGTTTTGGGAGAGCGGTGTAAAGCGTTATCGCTTTCAGCCTTCACTTTGCGCTGGTTTTCCATCCATCGCTGAATATGCTCTGCTTCGGGATTTTAATGGTGACGGTGTGCCGGATTTGTTTTGCAGTCATCCAGTAATTTCTGGTGTTCGGGTATTCAGAGGTATCTGGGATGGAGTTTCGCTGTCTTTTGAGCAAATGACATGGGGTGATCAGCAAGGGCTTGCAGTTGATGCATTGTGGTATTATCGAAAAAACTCTCAGACTAAGGTCCCTCAATTGTATGTGGCCTCCACCGACATTCCTGGTGTATATGATGTGGATGGTGACGGGGATTTGGATATACTCACCTTTGATTTGGTTGGATTTACGATGCATTTTTATAAAAATATGTCTGTAGAACGGGGATTTGGCCTGGATTCCCTACTGTTTATGCAACAAGAAACCTGCTGGGGCGGATTTTATGAAAGCGGAATTACTCCTGCAGTTGAATTAAGTCCAACCAAAGGTCAGTGTTATTCTAATATTAATGAGGGTGACCTGGATGGATTTCGGCATGCTGGCTCGACAGTTCTGCCAATTGATGCCAATGCTGATGGGCTCACTGATTTGATTCTGGGTGATATTAGCTTTAGCCAGTTGGTCTTGTTAATGAATGGAGGAACACCCGACACTGGTTGGATCGTAGATCAGGATGACCGTTTTCCTTTCTACGATACGCCTCTTGATTTACTCAGTTTTCCGGCTGCTTTTGAAGTTGATGTTGATGATGACGGATTAAAAGATATTGTTGTCGGCCCTAATAGTGGCGGTCTCCATGAAGATTTAGAAAATATCTGGTATTACCGCAAAGAGATAAATCAGGGACAGCAGGACTATACATTAATACAACGTGATTTTTTGCAGGATGATTGTTTTGATTTTGGCTCAGGTGCCTATCCGATATTTTTTGATCATAATGGTGATGGATTATTGGACATAGTAGTGGGTTTGATCAATCGCTATAAAAAGGGTAAACCTTATCATTCTGCCTTATTTCTTTTAGAAAATAGAGGGACACTTTCCGAGCCAATATTTCATTTGATTGACAGCAATTACCTTGATATGGCTCAATTTTGTGATCCGGATGGACTGAATCTATGTGCCTTTATGCCTCATTTTTCGGATATGGATGGTGATGGTGATTTGGACTTTTTGTGTATGGATGGTATTGGTACATTATATTATCGGGAAAATACGGCACCTAATGGGAGTGCCCCTGTTTTTGGCCCATTGCAAGTTGAATGGCAGGGAATAGTGGCTGGAGCTGAAGGCGTGCCTTACGTTGCTGATATGGATAAAGATGGTTTGCCGGATCTTTTAGTTGGCCTTCGAGCTGGTAGGACTATGTTTTACAAAAATACGGGAACTAAATCGGCACCTTACTTTAATTTTGATCAAAATGCACCTGAAAATATTCGGGTTTTGGGCGGGATTAACAGCAAAGGAATATCTTGTCTAACTGGTGCAGCTTGTCCCTCAGTCGTATACGAAAATGGTGAACGAAAAGTAGTGATGGGTTCTGATTGCAATGGTATCAAAGTGTATAAAATTAATGAAAATGATTTTCGGTCAACTTATCCTATAGAAAATGGTCATGCCATTGAAGCTATTCGAGAAGGTCGATACCAAAAAATGTCATTTGCGGATCTTGATGGTGATGGATTTTTAGAAATGGCTGTAGGCAACATAAGAGGTGGTATATCCTTGTTTGGAACTATTTTTAGGATGGATGATTCTCTGACAAGTGCTCTAACAAATCAGTTTAG
>CAYUZA010000241.1:0-3743 GCA_964449535.1 uncultured Saprospiraceae bacterium | reverse complement strand
GACCTGAGCTGCAGCACGCCGTTTAAGCAAATAATCAGGCAACCAGTAAATAAAAAGCCCAAACAGTATCAGTCCTGGCAAGGAAACAATACTCCCGGAGGCTAATACCAGGAACATCCCGGAGCAAGCGACTAAGAGTTTAATGAGGAAATACTCATCTCCAACAAGCATGGCGGGATTGCCAGCTTTTAGCAATAAGGCTGTATATCGCTTTTGGAAATACTGCATCACTTGTGACACCCCCCACATATACCGAAACCACTCAGCGATATCCTGAAAAACTAATTTAGTAATAATCCCACTACCCCCTAATTTACTATTCTGTGCTTGAATAAGACTTTGCTTACAGGCGTAAACTTTTTGGCGATAACTAGCCCACGTGATTAAAAAACTCCACAAAAACAATGTAAGGGCAATAAAAAGAAACAAATAGCCATACCAGTCAGAGCTATTTGGTGACGAAACAAGCAACTAAAATGTGAGATAAAACGGCAAAAAAACATAAAACTCAGGATCTCCTTTTTACAAACATACCGCAAAGTTGACTAATTTGCGCATTGAAAAACAGGTTATACCCTTGAAAATTGAACAAAATATTGCGCAAATCGAACCCGTAGATTGGTACAAATGGCTAACTATCGCCGGGATATTGCTATACATACCCGGCTTATGGGTAGACGTTATGGAAATAGATGCAGCCCAATATGCTGCTATGTCTTTAGAGATGTACCAAACCGGAAATTATTTACAGATATACGAACAAGGAAGGGATTATTTGGACAAGCCTCCGCTACTGTTTTGGCTAAGTAGTACCTTCATAGGTTGGCTGGGAAATAGCCCGTGGGTTTATAAGCTTCCATCTTTGTTGTTTAGTATATTGGGAATTTATTCGGTGTGGCGTATTGCTGATTTGTATGGCGACAAAGAAAGAGCCTGGTTAAGTGCCATGATACTTACGCTGAGCCAGGGTATGTTTATCATGAATAACGATGTTCGCACAGATAATTTGCTAACTGGAGCGGTTGCATTTAGTTATTGGATGCTTGCCGAAATAGATATGCGAAAGAAGGTGCCCTGGAGATATTTTGTTGGGGTAGGTTTAGGCATTGGCTTAGCCATGTTGTCAAAAGGTCCTTTGGGGTTGGTGCTGCCTGCACTGGGATTTGGATTTTACTGGATGAGATGTAAAGATTGGCGGAGGATCTTTCATCCAGGTTGGGCTATAAGTCTTATTATCATCGCCTTGCTCTTACTACCTATGGTGGTAGGCTTGTATGAGCAATTTGATGCACAACCTGATAAGGTGATACACGGGAAACAAGGAGTTTCGGGACTTCGTTTTTATTTCTGGGAACAAAGTTTTGGAAGAATTACGGGTGAAAGCTCCTGGAAAAATGACTCTGGACCCCTGTTTTTTGTGCACACTTATATTTGGGCATTTTTTCCATGGGTCATTATGCTAATTCCGGCCATACTTTATTGGGCTCGCCGCTCGAACCAGGCAGGGGCCGCGCTCGGCTGGGCCTGGTTACTTACCTTTGCCGCGCTATCTTCTTCCAGGTTTAAGCTTCCTCATTATATCTATGTCACTCTTCCCTTTGCAGCAATATTAATAGCCCAGTGGTGGCAGACAAAGAGCCGCATTCCCGGTTGGCTAAAAATTGGCAGTTATATTCCACCAGTATTGACTCTTTTATTAGTTGTAATTTTGGCAACCGCTGTATTTCCAATGTCATGGTGGTTGCTATCTCTACTGGTAGCATTTATGCTATGCGTATTTTTCATTGGCATTTATTTAACTAATGGTAAGCCAGTAAATGCGATTATCTTATTGGGATTTGCTGCCTTGTTGTTTAATGGATTTTTGAGTTTTTATTTTTATCCGAAGCTTTTGCAATATCAGGGAGGCACGCAGGCTACCCAATATTATTTAAAAAACAAAGAGGATAATGATCAGCTATACATCAGTGGGCACAGGAGAAGTTGTGCGCATTTTCATCATGGAAGTATATTGCCAACATACAATGGGGAAAATAAAAATGAAAATGGTTATATTTGGTTGATGGTTAACGGGGCGGATATGCCTTTGTCGGGATTTGACGAATCCAAGGCAGAACTGATGGCGTCCGTTCCAGATTTTCCGGTTTCTTTATTGAATATGCGGTTTTTGAATCACCATACCAGACCCGAAGTGCTTGATACTACCTTTTTATACAAAGTAATACGTTAAAAAATGGAAAAAGAAAGGCCATGGCTTTCACAATACCCCGCCGGTATTCCTGCAAATATCAATCCTGATGAGTATGCTACGATTAATGATTTGCTGGATGAAACCTTCAAGAAATACGCTGGATTGCCGGCATTTTCCAGTATGGGCAAAACATTTAGCTTTAAGAAAATAGATCGCTACAGCCGACAATTTGCCGCTTATCTCCATTCTAGAGGTTTAGATCCGGGTGACAAAATAGCCCTTATGATGCCCAATATGCTTTCCTACCCCATAGCGCTATTTGGAGCCTTAAGGGCGGGGTTAGTAGTTGTGAACACAAATCCCTTATACACCCCAAGAGAAATGAAATATCAATTCGCAGATTCAGGTGTCAAGGCAATTGTAATCTGCGAAAACTTTGCTGCCAACCTGGAAAAAATATTGCCTGAAACCAATATTAAAACAGTGATTGTGACTCCTCTTGGCGAGTTTTTGGGCTTTTTTAAAGGGAATCTGATAAACTTTGTCGTTAAATATATCAAGCGATTGGTGCCAAAGTACAAGCTAGATAATGTGGTTTGCATGCAAGAAGCCATAAAGCAAGGGGCTAAATTTACGATTAAGCCATTTGACTCTGGGCCAAGTGACACCATTTTGCTGCAATATACAGGAGGAACAACGGGGGTTTCAAAAGGCGCTATGCTAACCCATCGGAATCTGGTGGCCAATATGCTTCAAATCCGTGCAGTGATGCGCTATATGTTGCGAGAAGGTGAAGAAACAGCGCTTTCTCCCCTACCAATGTATCATATTTTTGCTTTTTCGGTGAATTGCCTGGCACTGATGAGCATAGGCACACATACTGTTTTAGTTACTAATGCTCGCGACCTACCTTCGGTTATAAAGCCATTTAAAAAATATAAAATTTCTATAGTAACTGGCGTCAACACATTATTCAACGCCTTACTAAATCATCCTACATTTGCTGAACTGGATTTTAGTCACTTAAAAGTTACCGTAGGCGGTGGCATGGCGGTACAACGGACCGTAGCGGAACGCTGGCAACGCATCACGGGGTGCCCGCTGAGTGAAGGCTACGGTATGACAGAGACGTCACCGGTAGTATGTGTTAATCCGATAGATGGCAGTGGCCGACTCGGAACTATTGGTTTGCCTGTACCGTCAACAGATGTACGAATAGTCGATGGAGAAGGACATGAATTGACAATGGGCGAAGTCGGAGAACTTCAAGTGAAGGGACCTCAAGTGATGAAAGGCTATTACCAGCGACCTGAAGAGACTGCGCGTGCTTTCTCAGATGGGTGGCTTCGTACCGGGGATTTAGCAATTGCATTGGAAGGGGGGTATTTTCAATTGGTGGACCGGATCAAGGATATGATCAACGTATCTGGATTTAATGTATATCCCAATGAAATAGAAGAAGTAATGTCTGCACATCCTAGGGTACATGAGGTAGCTGCAATTGGAATAGCGGACGATAAATCTGGAGAGGCGGTCAAATTATTTGTAGTGG
>CAYUZA010000240.1:0-3796 GCA_964449535.1 uncultured Saprospiraceae bacterium | reverse complement strand
TGCATATTATGATAAACTAATTAAATGTATACATATTTTACTAAAATTGAAAGAGTTGTAGACGGTGATACCGTTGATGTTTTTATTGATTTAGGATTTAAAGTTTGGCGACATGAAAGAATTCGTTTAGTAGGTATTGATACCGCTGAAAAAAATACCCCATTTGGAAAAGCTACTAAAGAATATTTAACTAATTTACTGGCGGGAAAAATAGTAAAACTAGAAGTATTTAAGCCAGATAAATATGGCAGGTATTTAGGTAAGATTTATATTAATAGTGATATTTCAATAAATGATCAGATGATTCAATATGGTATTGCTAAGTCATATGGTGGGGATTCTAAAGCAGGCATTTGGACACCAGAAGAACTATCTAAAACCACTATTGATGTTAAATTAGTATAATTATAAAATATGATATTGTTCTAATTTATCGATTACCGCTTTTGCTAACCTATCATAATCTACATAGGTAGATCTATGGGTCATATTCATCATCCCGTTTTTTGAGACTTCTTCCCGAAGTGCTTCAGCAATAATTTTTTGCATAAGATAATAATTATAGAGTTATTGATTTTCTAACGCTAGCCTGATATTGTAGTAATATGACAGTATTTGATTATTTAAACCCACGAGTTCCTAAAGATAAAGATTTAGGAATGCAACGTTTTAAAATATGCCTTTCATGTCCTAGAATTATTCATGCTACAGGACAATGTATGGAATGTGGATGTTTTATGAAAGCTAAAACCCAACTAGAAGATGCCCGCTGTCCGCTGGGTAAATGGTAATTAGTGATCCTGGCGGGACAAGATAGTCTATATATTTAATTTATCTGGTAATCCAATAATATCTGTAGAAACCCATGTCCACAATTGGCTGGACATAGAAGAATGAATCGTAGCTTTCATTCCAGTAATATTCATGTCATATCTATGATTTTTGCCAGATTCGGTTTTCTGCCAATCTGAATTATAGTGAAGACATGAGGCGGGAAATACAAAGAGATAATAAACCCTAGTATTATCTATCCAATCCTTTTTAACTTTAGCCAAACATATATAATAATCAGCACTATTATCTATAATGCTAGATACCATATCAGATATATCGTCATATTTACCAAGACGAGATCCTGAAAACTTTAGTGTATTACGATTTGGAAAATATTCCCCTGATTTTATAGAAAAGGTTAATCCTGCATCTAATTTAATATCAATACTAGCAGTATGTTTTCTATTTGGCTTCCAATCATTTTTATATCCATTTTCGGTCAAGATAGTTGCAATTAGCTCTTCTAAATATTCACTTGTACAAGGCAAAGAGTAAAGACCATGATGGATTTTTAGTTTTTCTAATAACCCCGTTTTTATAATATTAGTAATATCAGTAATCATATGTATTAAAGTTATCATTTCCCCCAATTTTTTACAAGATCATCTATGTCTATCTACGATTTATTTCTTGTAACAAAGCTAAAGCTGTCATACTTAAAGTAATTATTACTACTATTGATATATATTCAAACATTTGTCCTCCTGTATTTATTATACCCCCATTTTTTGATATGTTATTTATATGCCCTGTTTATTTATATTTGATCAAAATGTTAATATAATTTTTAATTCTACATATGGCATTTTGGGCAAGGAGATATTTTTCAGATCCCGCTTTTTGAATTTGGCTAAAATGTTAATGTGTATTTATTTTGTATGATGCGTAATTTAACCAATAAAAAAATTTTTAAGTAGTGCGCCCATAATAATATTTTTTTTATTTTATTTTTTTTATTTATCTAAAACATTTTTTTCTTTTGTAAAAATAAGCCTGTAATTTTTTAAAAAAAATAAGCCTAGATTTTTCTAGACTTATCTTTTTATTTTTGAGCCTGTAATTTTAGCTATCTTTTTCTTTTTCGATTGCTTCGTAATGTAAGCGCCAATCTTCTTCGATTAGTTTCTCGTGTGCTAGATAATACTCGTCCATTTTCTATTCCCCCAATTCATTGTCGATGAGTTTGATAATGAAAGCAACTAATAAAACAATCGCAACACCAATACCTAAAAAGATTTCCATTTATTTTATCCCCACCGCTTTGTAAAATCTATCTCTATCAAAGTTTGGATTATCTTTAGCAAAGTATTCGCTAAAGTCTTTTGCTAATGCGTAAAGCGTTTCGTATTCCATAACATCTGCCCAATCGCTTAGGATTTCGGCTGTTGCTACATAATCTTTTCTAGTCATCATTTTAGTTTCCTACTCTTAGCATTTTGTTTTGTGTTAGTTGTATTTGGTTTGCTAGATACTTTTTCTGCTTTTCGTATGTCTCTAATTCCCAGAGATGAATTAGTAAGCGCAACTCTTTTGCGATTTGGTGATTTGATTTTCTACCCATTTTAGTTTGCCTTTCTTAGTTTTGTTCTATTCGTGAAATGTGTGCCTGAAACTTTGGCACAACATCTGTTGAGTTTAGTTCTTTTATCGTAGCATCTACCTCCGACATTTTTGAGGCGGTAAATCCTGCGCCCTTGATAGTAGAGCCTTGCCAGATAGAGTAAGTTATTTTCATTTTAGTTTCCCTTTCTTTTAGTAGCACAAGTCTGCTGTGCAATGTCCTCGTGTATGTCCTGCGTGACCTGCGCCACCATCAACATACATACAGGAGAAGTGTGGAACTCGTGAATTGTTTTCGCAAGAAACACAACCCTCAACTTTTTCATTTAGTCTGTTCATTAGTTTTCCTTTCGTTGGATTTATCTTACCATACCACCCCGACATTTTGGGGCTTATTTATTGAGTTTTGGGGTTTTCTCAGACAATTCTAAGAAAGGCTACTTTTGGTAGCCCTTCTTGATGATTTCCTCTATCATCGCCTTTTCTTTAGCGTATCGAGGGGCATCATCAAAGAATTGGATTTCTTGATTTTCTACATAATTCCTCATTTGTCTCACCTCTCTTTCTATCTATGGCTGAAGCCTATCAGATACCCCCGACAATTTCCTGCTGAAACTGTCCCCCATTAGATGAACAACAGATGAACAATAATCCACAGGTTATCCACAGATACTGGCGAGTTATCCACAAGTTATCCACAGCCTTCAAAAATCGGACATTTAGGATAAAACGGACACCGCCCACGGTCCGTTCGGACAAAACGGACATTTACGACTACTTATTAAGAACCTGAGAAAATTCTTAGAGAAAAAATAATTTGTCCGATTTATCCCATTACTGCTCAGTAAATGTCAGACTCGTATGGTAGGATACTCTCATAAAGAAAGGTTAAACTATGAAATTATCAGAGTTCTTAGTTGGTAAAGAAATTACCACTTCGTATTCCCGCCGCTCTGGCGTTGTTGTTTCTGTTGAGCGTCGCCCTGTATGCGACTTCGTAGGCATTGCTAAAGAATTCAATGCTTATCTTGTAAAGTATTCTCCTAAAGATGAGAACGGTGAAGTCAATACTGACTTATACAATTACACAACTATGTATTTTGAAATGGAGGTGTGACTATGAAAAAGCAAATTGAAGTTTCTTTAACTTTTGATTTTAATAATGAGTTTGATACTCAGACTTTAGTTAAGTATCTTAAAGATAGAATTAACTACACATTGGAAGCTAATCAGTTTCCAGATTTTGAATTAAATTTTGTTAGGGAGGTGTAAGTATGGAAAAGAAAATTTGTTGTTTTTGTGAAACAGTTTTTTCATCTGAAGCAATTTTCTGTGGCTTTTGTAATGAACATAAAGGCGTAATGACGATTAGCGAGTTTGAAAAAACTTATTGCTAATTTAA
>CAYUZA010000239.1:0-3836 GCA_964449535.1 uncultured Saprospiraceae bacterium | reverse complement strand
TATGACTTCATTTGTACTCGGAGCGCGGAATAAGGTTTATTTTTATTCTATGTTTGTTGTAATTCTTTCTGTGCTTTTGTTGGGTTCATCCAGCAATCCACCTAATGGTAATACAGGTGCCCCTGGAGAGGGCTTGTGTTCCAATTGTCATGGATCTCCGGGTGGCTTGGACGGTCTAATATCCTTGACAGGCCTTCCAACAGAAATTCAACCTAATACATCTTACGATCTTACGTTGACGCTTACAAAGACGGCTGGCACCCCAGTTCGAGGAGGCTTTCAATTAGTAGCATTAGACGGCAATAATAGCAATACTGGAACTTTCTCAAATGCGGGGTCGAATGTTACCTTTCAGAGCAGTGGAGGTAAAACCTATGCTGAACACAATCCTTTTAAAAATTTTTCAGGCGGAGACCAGGTACAATTTACCTTTCGTTGGACTTCCCCTGCGCAGCTTCCTGGTAATCAAGTCAATATGTACTTTTCTGGTTTGCTGGCCAACGGTAATGGTAATACATCAGGTGACCGAACAGTAAATACATCCTTAGAAGCAATGATGGTTTCAGGAGGCAATGACCCTGAAGTAGAAATAGTAAATGTAGTGAATGTGAGCTGTGCAGGTGGATCTGATGGTTCAGCAACTGCTTCAGTTACTAATGGCATTCCTCCTTATGTGTACAACTGGTCTAATGGCGCACAGACAGCCACCGCCAGTAATTTGGCTGCTGGTACATATTCGGTTACAGTAACTGATGCCAATAGCGCAACAACCTCTGCATCTGTCACTATTACTCAACCTTCTGCATTGTCGATCAATGTAATTTTGCAAGAAGTCATCACCTGTGCTGATCCATCTGCAACCGTTTCAGTGGCTGCAAGTGGTGGTGTGCCGCCATATGATTATCTATGGAGCAATGGTTCAGGAGATCCATCTATTGAAGTGCAGAATGGAGGAAATTATGTGGTTACGGTTACGGATGCCAACGACTGCTCACAGACATTGAATGTTAATGTACTTGAGGATAATGATGCTCCCGTTATTTCCGCTGGCCCGGATCGCAGTATTGCTTGCGCTGGGGGTACAATTACTCTTCAAGGCAATGGGCCTTCAGGAGGAGGATATGCTATTGTGTGGACTACTTCAAATGGGGTGATTTTGTCTGGTGCAAATACCTACAATCCTGTTGTAAATGCTGCAGGTCAATATGTATTAACCGTCGTTAATACCAATAATGGTTGTGCATCAGAAGATGAAATGACGGTCAATCCTGTTCCAGCAGCCCTTAATCTGACTTTTCAAGTAGAAAATGTTTCATGTTTTGGTGCAAGTGATGGGCGGATAACATCCAATGTTTCTGGTGGAGTGGCTCCTTATAGCTATTTATGGAGTAATGGACAATCTCAGTCAGAAGCAGTTAATCTTACGGCAGGTACATACACATTAACGATAACAGACGCCAATGGGTGCACGCTTAGTGGATCTGCAGTAGTCAATCAACCTGCTGCTCTTGCAATAAGTTTTACAGTAACACCACTTAGCGGCCCTGCAGAGAATGATGGGGCGATCGAGTCTATATTGTCAGGTGGTACACCGCCTTATAATTATGTGTGGAGTAATGGAGAGACAACCTCCATTATTTCGGGCCTGTCACCTGGGACATATAGCGTTACTTCGACTGATGCTAAAGGATGTTTTATAATTGGTTCGGCAACTATTCAACCATTTGATTGCAATTTGGAGCTAAGTCTTTTAAATTTAGAAAATGTCTCTTGTTTTGGGGCAGAAGATGGAGGTGCGCTAGTAGAAGCACTCCAAGGGGAGGGTGTGGTTACCTATGTTTGGATCAATGGATCTCAGGGTTCTAAGTTGGAGAACGTAGGTCCTGGCGACTATGTAGTTACAGTCACAGATGAAACAGGTTGTACTGCTACCTTGGGTGTAGTCATTGGGCAACCTGCTGAAATAATTATTAATTTACAAATTACCCCACTTTCAGGTGTTGGTGAGAGTGATGGAGCAATTAACGCAGAAGTTTCAGGTGGATCAGGAAATATCACCTATGCCTGGAGTACAGGCGAAGTAACGCCATTGATTGAAATGTTACCTGAGGGCACTTATTCCATTACGGTGACTGATGAGAATGGATGCACAGCTGAGGCACAGGCGGTTATTCGATTTGAATGTTTGTTGGACGGTGATATTAATATTGTGCAATCTATCTCCTGTTTTGGGGATAGCAATGGTGTTTTGGAAATAGTACCAGTTAATGGAAGGGCACCATACCAATATCTGTGGGAAGATGGAAGTGTAGAAAATTCTCTATCGAATTTGAGTGCTGGAGTGTATCGGGTTACCATCACCGATGATACAAATTGTACTATTGAAAAAAGTATTTCGTTAAACCAGCCAGATAGTTTATCAGCTGAAATATTAACCTATACACAAACCATTGAGCAAGAGGGTGAAGGGGTAATTGAAGTAATAGGTACAGGGGGCACACCGCCTTATCAATACGCTTGGCAAAAAGAGGGCGAAGATGTTGGCGATGAGTCAGTTTTAGACAATTTGGGTGCAGGAGATTATTTGTTGCAAATTAAAGATGCTAATGATTGTGGATATGAAATGGCGTTTCGTATTGATGTGGTTACTTCTGTAGAAAATGGTGATTTAAATGCATTCAAATGGCGTATCTATCCGAATCCTGTCCAAAGTCTGTTGCATGTGGAAGTAAATGGATTGGAAGAGGATATCCAACTTTCTGTTATGGATGCTATGGGAAGGGAGGTGTTGAGTGACATTATTACAGCTGGTCAATCTATCAGGACTGCATCGGTTGAGACTTTGTCAAATGGGATATATTATGTTTTGATTAAATATTCAAATGGCATCGCTTCGAAGCGAATGATAATAGCGCATTAATAGGTTAAATTAAGTGTATATGAACAAGTTTTTAGGGCTTATTCTAATTTTTGTATTGGTCGGCTTTTTTTCTTGTACTAAAAGTACGGACGATCAATATATTGAAGATATTAGATTGATTGAGTCTTATATACAGCTGAAGGGTTTAGAAGATGTTCAAAAAACGGAGGATGGACTGCATTATCAGATCATCGAACCTGGCGACGGGATATCTCCAACTGTAACTTCAAAAATAAAAATCAACTACGTGGGTAGGTTACTTAATGACAACGTATTTGATTCTGGATTTGGCGTCACATTTGAACTTTCTGGTTTGATTACTGGATGGCAGCTCGGCATACCCAAGATAAAAGAGGGTGGAAAAATCAAGTTAATTATTCCCAGCAGATTAGCCTACGGGAGCAGATCTACGGGTGGTATCCCGGCCAATAGTGTGTTGGTTTTTGATATTGATTTACTTGAAGTGCTGCCTTTGTAGGATATTTTTGAGATAGCTGTTAATAAGATTAAATTGTTAAAGCTTCCAAGTTATAATCTCGCAATTATTTTATCTCCCTGTTTCTATTAAATCAGTTTATTTCTGTAATCAAATAAAGGCAAAAATCTTCTTTCTCGCTTTATTGCTAAGCATTTGGCTCAATATATTTTGTGATGATTGTTGCGGATGATTATGAAATTTTACAAAGTAAAACGATCATAATACTTCATTCAAACTGCAATATAAAAATCCTTTTAAGTTGAAAAATTAAAATTGCGGGGGTGGTAAACTTGTTGCGATAAATAAAACTTTAAAACTACCCGACCCAGATTATTCCTATCTTAAAATAGAAAATTCAGGAGCAAAAGGGTTTGTCATTGCCCAAAAAAGTGAAGCGGCAGATTAGTTGTAAAATAAGATCACTTTATTTTTTTATCT
>CAYUZA010000238.1:0-3860 GCA_964449535.1 uncultured Saprospiraceae bacterium | reverse complement strand
TGTAAATATTACAACAGGTGCAGGCAATATATCTATAAATGGAATCAGTGGCGACCAGTTTGCTCCTACACTAAATTCACTTCCGTACAGTACCAATGTGGGGGTTTATTTTGGGGATGGGTCCCAAACCACTACGACCTCTGGAAATATTACCATAAATGGTATTGCAAGACTAGTCGGAGATCAACCAGCATCGGGTTGTACAGCATGTGGCTTTAGATATGGTATATTATTGCATCGCGCATCGCAGACTTCCCAAAACCAAATTCTAATTACTACTCAGTCCGGCAATATTTTGCTAAATGGGTTATCTCATGATTATACAGGCAGTACTACAGATTATATGAACAGTGGAGGTGTTACGCTTTTTGCAGGAACCCGGGGTATGGTAGTATCATCCAACAGTGGCAACATTCAAATTATTGGAGAAAATCAGGAGACTACACAACCTAACGGTAGAACTGCGCGTGGGGTATGGTTCACTACGGGGCAAACTGATGTTGTATCCGTTTCTGGCAATATTGAAATCGAAGCTACTCTAGGTATTACTACGGCGAGCGCATTAGAACTACAATCAAGTACAAAAATAGGTGATGGAACTACCGGTTATATTGAGATTAGAACTAATAGTTGGACGGGTTTCATGTCTACTACTTTACTTAAAGGAACAAATGAGCTCCGGATTTTTCCAACTACCGCTAATACCACAATAGGATTGGGTGGCGCTACGGGAACTCTACAACTATTCTCTTCACTTTTGAGCGATAATTTTGTTAACGGTTTCAATCGCATCAGGGTGGGTAATGATCAAACCGGAGAGATTCAAATCAGTGGTACAAATACGTATAATGACAATTTAACGCTACAAACCGCCTCTAATATAATATTTAATCCTTCTGCCTCAATGACGGGTCTGTCGGGTGAGAATGCATCTTTGATTTTATGGGCTGATGCAGACGCAAGTGGTTCTGGAGATATTTTCTTTGGTTCTACTGGGTCTAGTTACTCAGATCCAGTAACTATCAATACCAATGGAGGTCATCTTTTCCTAGGTGGAGGGTCTGGCCCTACGACTTGGAATGGATTAACTGTTGGAGACGGCTATGCAATCGGAGGGGAAGACAGAATTGTGGGTGCTTCATTTACCCATACGAATGGAATTACCATTCAAGCAACTGCAATTAATACGCATGGTGGTGATATTTGGATGCGGGGAACTGGTAAGGCGGGCGATTCGCCTTCAAAGTATTCTGGTGGGTTGTATCTAGTCGGCGCAGGTACCATGAGTTCAGGTGGAGGTGATATAAAAATTGATGCAATAGCGCAATCTGGATCAGGTAGGAAATATGGATTGTATAATTTGGGGGCTTATACTTTTTCTACTGGATCAGGAGACTTAATCATCACAGGTGATGCATCTGCATCTTCAGGGGGTATAGATGCAATAACGGGAAGTGGTATTTTCTTCTGGACCTCGGTAAATCCAATTTCCTCAAGTGGTAATATAACACTGACAGGAAGGAAATCCACGCATCCGAGTACTTTTGGTGTAGATATCAGAACTGCTATTACAACTACTGGTGGCTCTATTACCGTTGATTCTGATAGGCTAAACTTAGCTGCAAATCTCACTGCCAGTGGAGATATTGATTTAACAGGAGATGTGCTTACAATAAGCAGCACATCACTTTTATCTTCCTCTGCAATGTTGCATATCAAACCATTATCTCCATCCTCAACCATCGGTATAGCGGGGGCTACAGGTGATCTGCAGCTTCCCGCTACTTATTTTTCAACAAATTTTATTAATGGTTTTTCCAATATAAACATAGGATCATCAATACAAACGGGTGATATTAATGCAAATACCTTCCTTATCCGTGATCATATTACTTTTAGGTCTTCGGGAAACTTGATATTGAATGGCAATTTGGATTTAAATGGACAGCATGTAGTTTTAGATGATCGTATTACACTTCAAGAGACGTCAGGAAGATTTTTAGGAAGTTCGGGATCATTGAGTACTACCCGTACGTTAAACAATATTAGTGCATTAAATATTGCAGGAATGGGTGCAGTCATTACTACCTCTGCTAATATGGGTCAGACTACGATAACGCGTACGCACAACAATCAGATCAATACAAATACAGGTAGTTCCATTTTACGCTCATATGATATATCACCAGCCAATAATTCAGGATTAAATGCCACGTTTGAGTTTAATTATGTGGATGCAGAGTTAAATGGCCAGATGGAGGCAAATCTATCTCTATTGAAGTCAACGGACAACGGTTCGAGTTTTACAACCATGGGCGGAACTGTAAATACGGCCAATAATACCATATCATTGAGTGGTTTGGATGGTTTTTCTCTTTGGACGGCTGGGATTAATTGTATAGCCGTGTGTCAAGATGTTACTGTTTCTCTGGATGCTAATGGCAGCTCAAATGTAGCTGCGGCTGCGGTTGACAATGGTTCGGGGGTTGACTGTCAGGTTCAATCGCTTAGCTTGAGCAAATCTACATTTGGATGTAGTGACTTGGGACCTAATCCAGTGACGCTGACTGTTACATATACTGGAGGGTATACCACAACCTGTAATGCTACGATTACTGTTCAGGATGTGTCTACACCAGTAGTTGAATGCATATTTAATAGTAATGATGCTACACCAATTAATAATCTCACCCCTGGAGGGGGTTCAACATCAACAGATAAAAATTTTGCTAATATAGGCCGTTGGGCTCAAAAATTTACTGCGAATACTAACGGAGAAGTATCTAATATAAAGATTAATCTTTACAGGACTAATAATCTACAAAGTGGTTCATTTGATATACAACTTTGGAGCAGTGCAGGATCATTGCCTGGTTCTCATTTAACAACTTTTAAAACCATGAATTGGGAAGATGTTCCGCTAAATAATAGTAGTACAACAACTGCCGATTTTGTAGAGATAAATATTTTTGATCAAAACTACTCTTTGGTATCTGGCGTAGATTATTGGTTGGTGGTTAATCAAGCCAGTAATGGACCATTTGCGAAGAAATGGGCAATCCATGGCAGCGGAAGTGATATTGCTTCTTACAATTATACTAATGGATTATGGACCAATCAAGGTACAACAAATAATCTGGGACTTAAAGTTACCATATCCAATCCTAGACGAAATGTAGACAATATGTTATGTACTTATGAGATATCAAATAACGAGTTGGATCTAATATCAAGCGGTGATAATTGTTCTGTCAATAACATTCAATATATATTGACGGGTTCTACTACAGGATCAGGTAGCAACAGCTTATCTAATGTTTTATTGAATAAGGGAAATACAAGTATAACGTGGACTGTTTCGGATCCAGTAGGAAATTCCACTTCGTGCACTTTTGAAATAACAATATCAGACGATGAGATGCCTAGCATCACATGCACGACAAACAAAACGGTAGTAACGGATGCTGGCGTATGCACGTATACTAAATCCGGCACAGACTGGAATGCTACTTCAGCGGACAATTGTACCGTTGCTTCCTTAAATTATACATTAACCGGAGCCACCTCCGGAACGAGCAGTACCTTGAATGGAGAAACGTTCAACTTGGGTACGACTACGATTACATGGACATCCACGGATGGTAGTGGAAATACAAATGTTTGCAGCTTCACGGTAACGGTAAGCGACACGCAAGTTCCAGCTATTAGTTGTACCACAAATAAAACCGTATCGGTAGACAGTGGCGTATGTACGTATACTAAATCCGGTACAAATTGGGATGCTGCGGTTACGGACAATTGTACCGTTTCTTCCTTGAATTATACATTAACGGGTGCTTCGTCAGGAACGGGCAGTACGT
>CAYUZA010000237.1:1993-3863 GCA_964449535.1 uncultured Saprospiraceae bacterium | reverse complement strand
CTCATATCCTCCGCTCGACAAACGCTTAAATACAAAAGTAACAAGCAATAGCCGGTAATTGGACAAATTATCCAAGGTATTCCAAATTTGCTCAACTTCTAAATACCACGGACCTACTAAATTATGAAAAATAGCGTTGTATATTTGCAACCAATTTTTAAAGAAATTCATAAATAAAAAATCATGAAAGGTTTATCAGGTAAAACCCTGCGCAATGGAGTGTTCAGTGGTTTGTTCTTATTAATCACAGCGCTTTCCATAGCTCAGGAAGTACCTCAAAATTGGTTTTTACTGGATATGGGAAATGACAAATTTCCTGGCGTAAGTTCAGAAAAAGCCTATGAAACCATCCTTAAAAACAAAAAAGGGCAAAAGGTAATTGTAGCGATACTGGATTCAGGAGTGGACTTCGAGCATGAAGACCTTAAAGGTGTGATGTGGGTAAATCCGGGCGAGATACCTGGAAATGGAATCGATGACGATAAAAACGGCTACGTTGATGATATCCACGGTTGGAATTTTATCGGAGGAACAGATGGAAAAAATGTCAAGGAAGATACTTACGAAGCTACGAGGATTTATGCCAAATATCATAAAATATTCGACGGAAAAACAGCCGACCAAATTGCCCGCAAGGATAAGAAAAACTATGCCTTGTACTTAAAATGTAAGGAAGAGGTAGAAACAAACTTGGCTCAATCCAAAAAAGAGTATCAAAATATGATGGACCGCATGGGCAGCATTACTAGTTCGTTGATAGCCCTGGAAAACCATATGAAAGACAAGGCTTTTACCCAGGACAATATTCGTGACATTGATCCGAACGGGGATGAAGAGTTAAGCAGGGGGAAAAGTGTAGCTTTACAAGCCTTTTCCGAGGGAGGTGAAATTAAAAATGCGGCAGACCTTCGGAATAAAATACTTAACCAGTTTGCAGATGTTTTGGGATACTACAGAACCCGTACCGATATAGCCTACAACAAGGACTATGATACTCGGTACATTGTAGGAGACAACTATGATAATAGTGCTGAAAAATATTACGGAAATAGTAACGCAAAGGGACCTGATTCATTTCACGGCACACATGTTGCCGGTATAGTTGGTGGAAATCGAACAAACAATATAGGTATTAAAGGTATTGCAAAAGATGCGATCATCATGTCGGTACGATGTGTTCCTGATGGCGATGAGCGCGACAAAGATGTTGCGAATGCCATTCGATATGCCGTAGACAATGGAGCGTCGGTGATTAATATGAGTTTTGGAAAAGGCTATTCGTGGGATAAGGCAGCCGTAGATGCTGCTGTGCGATATGCTGCTAAAAAAGATGTCTTACTTGTACATGCAGCTGGAAATTCATCCTTGGACATTGATGTTGAGTCAAACTTTCCCAATGCTACATTTGAAAAAGCAGGATTATTCCAATCCAAAAAAGCTAAAAACTGGATTGAAGTAGGTGCGTTGGCACCTAGAGTGGATGAAAAAGCTGCTGCTCGTTTTTCTAATTATGGTAAAAAGACCGTAGACATTTTTGCACCGGGTGTGCGTATTTATTCAACTACACCAGAAAGCAAATACGACTATGCACAAGGAACCAGTATGGCATCGCCTGCCGTTGCTGGCGTTGCTGCTTTGATCCGCTCTCATTTTCCTGCACTCACCGCAGTGCAAGTAAAAGAAGCTATTATGAAGTCTGCAGTTCCCATTACTGGTAAAGTTACAAAGCCAGGAACTAAAGACCTGGTAGATTTTAAAGAACTATGCATCACAGGTGGATATATTGATGCCTATAAGGCACTGGAATATGCTTCGACCATGAAAGGAAAAAAGAAGATATAATCATCCAACAAATAAAAATGACTAAAGG
>CAYUZA010000237.1:0-1983 GCA_964449535.1 uncultured Saprospiraceae bacterium | reverse complement strand
CTGTAAAGGCCCTTTTTTTGTTAATATACATGAAATAGCTATTCGATTTTACTACCCTTCAGCGCCAATGGTTTCGAATAAACCATTATGTTGAAAAGCGCTGAAGTCAACCCGACTGAGATTGGACACACCCAACTCCTCCATAAATACACCATATATGGCATTCACTTCTGCCATAGTTCCCTTGTTATGCGTGACCACAATAAACTTGGATTCATGAGAAAACTGGCGTATGATGCGGGAAAATTTTTCAATATTGGCATCATCCAGTGGCGCATCGACCTCATCAAAAATGCAGAAAGGTGCTGGCTTGATTAAGTAAATCGCAAAAAGGAAGGCAATAGCAGTAAGGGTTTTTTCACCACCTGAAAGCTGTTGTAATGTTTGAGGCCTTTTCCCTTTAGGTTTAGCGACAATTTGAATACCGCAATCTAAAGGAGACTCGGGATCTTCCAAAATAATGTCACAAAAATCATCCTCCGTGAATAAATGTCGAAAAACTCCGACGAAGTTTTCGCGAATCTTTTCGAAGGTAAATAAAAATTTAGCCTTTGCCGTGCTATCTATTTCATGGATGGTTGCCATCAGATTGTCCCTAGCGGTGACTATGTCCAAACGCTGCGATTCAATTAAATCGTACCTCGATTTTATTTCATTGAAAGCTTCTACAGCCATAGGATTGACATCATTAAATGACTGCAACCGCTGCCGAGCTTGATCTAACGCTTTTTGCAAGACTTCTTCAGATTCGTCGAGTCCATTATCTACAAATGCATCCACCATTTCACGACTGACTTGGTGCTCAATCTCCAGACGTTCCAATACGCTATTCATTTTGAAACGAATATCTGTGTGGCCATCTTTCAATTGATTAATTTCTGACTGTAGTTTGTGCAGTGCTTTATTGCGCTCCCGAATGTCGGTTTCCGTAGCTGTAATCGTATTTTTCTTTTCGAAAAAATCTTGCTCTGCAGCCGTTAGCGTCACCTCACTTTCTTTCCGCTGCTGAATAATCTGTTGGATTTGATGATCAACCTCTGCCATGTCCTTGTCCAACTGAATGATGAGTTGTTCATGCATGGAAGCACTATCTTCCAAATCTTTGATTTGTGTACGCGTGCGCTCCTCATCCTGCTGGGCAAAATTAAATTCGCGTTCAAATAACTCTACTTTTGATTTTTGTTGAATGAATTGAATGTTGTTTTCATTATACTGAGACGAAAGTTGACTCATGGCTTCTGTGGCCAACCTAAAATCCTCATTGAGGGCTGCGCTTTGCGTTTGAAATGCCTCCAGATCTGTACTTTTGATTTGCTTAGAGGATTTTACCACAGCCAAATTTGACTCTAAGTCACTTAACCGAGCAATATCCTCTTGGTATCTCGCTTGTTGTGTCTCTAAATTGGCATTTTCCATTTCAAAGCGAACCTGAAGTTTGGTCAGTGCATCCTGACTTTGACGAAGCTCCACATTCAAAGCATTGATTTTTGCGGAATGATTGGTAGCAGACAATACCTGCACCTGATGCTTACAAGCATTCCATTTTTCAGTATAATCTGCCAATATTCGCTTACCTTCCTGGATCCTTTTTTCGAGTTTTTCAAGATTCTTTTTACGCCCAATTTTTTTACCTTCAAACAATCCCTGTGATCCCCCAGATATCCATCTTTTTCCATAGATAACCTCCCCATTCTGCTCCAAAATAGTGATTCCATCCGGCAAACTCGCAACTGCATTATCGGAAAGAGATTGATCTACAAAAAAAACGTTTCGCAGCAAATAACCCATAATAGGTTTAAAAACGGGATCTATCTCCACTTTGGATAAAGCCGGAATCAAATCTAGCCCAGGTAATGTTAGCTGAGCATCAGCTTTATCCTCAAATCCATTTAATATAAAAAAATTAGCCTTGCCTTTTTGACTACCAGAGAGCATAGATATAGCTTCCAATGCTGTTTTTCTGTTAGGCACAACAAAATAATT
>CAYUZA010000236.1:0-3885 GCA_964449535.1 uncultured Saprospiraceae bacterium | reverse complement strand
AAAAAAGTGAAGCGGCAGATTAGTTGTAAAATAAGATCACTTTATTTTTTTATCTAAAGGGTTGTATGTGCAGATGGTGTCATGGCAATAATTGCTCGTAGTATGATTTTTTTTAAAAAAATATATAAATAATTGTTATATTATTGTAAGCAATGTTATATTTGTTTTATGGTATATGTTTTATGATTGTTTTGACTAATCTGACTTGCACAGAATTAATTGCAAGGGCGTTTGCTGAAAAGCCAAATAGAGTAGGCATAAGAACCCCAAAAAAAATATCATTATGAAAAACGTACTACTTACAGTATTTTTTTGCGTGTTTGCCTTTGGCTTTGCGCAAGCACAAATTTCCAAGCCCGTAACAGGTAATAGACTAGTGGAGATGAGGGGGGCAGGTTTGGCCAACTTGGGCTCTGGATTAAATCAACAATATGGTGGCGCCATGCTGAGAATATTCAAAAGTGATGTTATGGCGCATCGTTGGGCTGTAGATATGGGTCTTACTTTTGACAATGAACTTGAAGAAGATAAATTCACACTTGACAATATCTCTGTAAATTGGGGTATGGAAAACCATATGGCAGGTTCCAAGCGTATGTCTACTTATTGGGGATATGATGCTGGATTAAGAGCAGCATCCAATTTTGATAATATTGCCATTCAAGGTGGGTTGTTCACTGGTTTTGATTACTACGTTGCCGATGGCTGGTATGTAGGTACTGAAATTGGATATCGCCTTTCTATCAACTTAGATCCATTCAAATTTCAATTACCTGGAACAGGAATGAATGCATCTTTGAAAATGGGCTACCGTCTTTAAGCTAAATTAATCGACATATACCTTTTCCAAGGCCTACTTTTCAGTGGGCCTTTTTTATGTTTAATTACAAATTATTTCAGCTGTTTTTATTTCTCTGCCTCATTCGTTATTTGTTTGGCTTAATTTCCGCTATTTTTCGTAGTTAATTGTTTTTATGCAGCAGAAGGAAAGCCGAACACTTTTTTTAACATTTCTGTTTTCATGTCTTGTGTGCTTTGTATTTGCGCAGGTGGACACTATTCCTGTAAGTGAGCAAAGTGGTTTTTCGGATTTAATTGAAGACTATGTACAGGGTATCGAGTCAGAAGATTTTGATTTCAATACTTTATTTGAAGATCTTGAAAATTTTCAACGAAATCCGCTAGACCTCAATACTGCAGAACGCACTGATCTTGCAGAGTTGAAAATACTAACCCCATTACAAATTAACGGACTTATACTCTACCGCGAACAGGTGGGTCCATTATTAGCACTGTATGAATTGCAATCGGTACCTGGTTTCGATTTGGCCACTATAAAGGCAATTTTGCCGTTTGTCACTATTGGAGCGTATGGTACAGATGTCGGTTCCAATTTACGCAGGATGTTTACTAAAGGTAGACATCAATTATATTTGAGGACAGGGCGCGTGGTTGAACGCAAAAAAGGATATTTGCTCAACCCGACTACTCAAACAACACCCTTTTTGGGTGATCCTTGGGATCATTTTATTCGTTATCGATATGCTTTTGAAAATGCTGTAAGCCTTGGTTTTACTGCACAAAAGGATGCGGGAGAGCCATTTTTTCAATCGCCCAATCGGACAGGATTTGATTTTTATTCTGCACATTTTTTTATCAAGCCCAATCATCGTTGGATAAAAAGAGTTGCCATAGGGGATTTTAGGGTTTCTATGGGGCAAGGACTTTTGATACACTCAGGATTTGCGGCGCGCAAAAGTGCATTTGTGATGAACATTAAACGTTCAGGAGAAACTTTTAGGCCGTATACGTCCCTAGACGAGAATAATTTTATGCGAGGAGTCGCCCTTACATTATCACCTGGAAAGCACTGGGAAGTTAGTGCTTTTGTCTCCCGCAAATGGCGGGATGCCAATGTTCAGTTAGATACAATAAACGATGAAGACGAGGAGGTTTTTCAATTTACTTCCATTCTCAATGGAGGATTGCATCGGACTGAGCGAGAAATTTCGAATAAAAATGCTTTGCAACACACCAATACAGGTGTGCGCATCAAGTATGAACGGAGATCTGGCTATTTGGCGTTTAATTTTCTTGTTGACCGGTTTGATAAAGCATTTCAACGCAATGAAGAGGTATATAACCAGTTTTATTTTGGTGGCAGAACATTGACCGGAGTTAGTTTAGATTACGGTAAGGTCATAAGAAATTTTCATATTTTTGGCGAAACAGCGAGAAGCGACAACGGGTCTATTGCAAGTGTACATGGATTTTTAGCATCTTTGGATCGTACGTTGGATGTATCAATACTTCATCGTTTTTTGCCACGGGATTATCAAAGTATTTTTCCTAATGTATTTGCAGAGAGTGTGTTGGCTAATAATGAGCATGGTACATATATTGGATTGGAGTGGAAGCCTGATAAATCCTGGCGTTTGAGTGGATATGCGGATTTTTGGAAGCATCCATGGTTGAGGTATCAGGTTAATGCGCCATCATATGGACATGAGTATTTTACTCGACTTACCTATACCATCAAACGCAAATTAGAATTTTATGCCCAGTTCAGGACCAAAACCAGATCGCGCAACGATAGTAGCGATGATGCTGTTAAGAACAGACCACTAGTGCCTCATAACCGACAACAATGGCGTTTGCAGATCAATCATAAAACATCTCGAGAGCTGGAATTTCGAAGTCGTGTGGAATGGTCCTTGTATCGTATTGCAGACAAACCGCCTACTCGTGGGTTTATGATGTATCAGGATGTGCTTTTTAAGCCCGTAATGTCTCCTCTATCAATAGTGGGGCGAATTGCTTATTTTGATACGGAAGATTATAATTCTCGGATTTTTGCCTATGAAAATGATGTCGCTTATTCTTTTTCTGTACCTGTTTTTTATAACCAAGGTTTCAGAGGATATGTAAACTTGAGGTATAGGGGCATTCGCAATATGTCCTGGGAATTTAGAATTGCACGTACGCGGTACACCTCTTTAGATCAGATTGGGAGTGGTTTGGAGACAATTGAAGGCAACAAGCGTACAGATTTTCGTTTACAATGCAGGATTCAGTTTTAGAGCAGACTGCATTAAAACATAACTAAAATGGTATTCTCCATTTATTAAAAATAAAATGCAACAGCCAAGCGGGTCCCACCAATAAAAATTGGACATCCTTTAAAAAAGATGGTTTTTTCCCCTCAATCCGATGGCCCCAAAACTGTCCTATCCAGCCAAGAATAAATAGGGAGACACTAATGAGCAACATATGAAGATGTTGCTCATTTAAGTATATGAAAATCAATTGGTTAATAATAACCATCGAACTTCCAATAAGCACAAATCCAAGAAACA
Source organism: uncultured Saprospiraceae bacterium (assembly GCA_964449535.1). GTDB lineage: Bacteria > Bacteroidota > Bacteroidia > Chitinophagales > Saprospiraceae > SLDF01. The sequence continues at coordinate 529 of CAYUZA010000236.1, read as the reverse complement.
TGGACAATGACAGTCTCCAATAATAGATCAAGGCCAGGCCAAGCAATAAAATAGGCCAGTTTATCCATACCTCGGCACCTCCAGGAAAAGGAATGCTTGTGAGAACCCCAAATAAAGACAGCATAATTAAAGGTACGCATATCCAATGAATCATTTTATTGGTATGGTGTTGATGACTTTCCCCGTATTGAATGAGTAATGAGTCTATCTTTCTCATTTGGATTAAAATTTTGGTAAATATACGATACACGTTTTTATGCTTTTTATTTTGAGTCATATTCCGTATTTCGTACGGCTATAATTTATGTTTACAGGTTATTTAGTTTTGTTGCTTTGGTGCATAGCCTTAACCTTCTTGAATATTAAGCGGTATTTCCCGTACATTTGTAATTATTTTGTACCATGATCCATTTACAGCAGATTTACCTACAGTACGGAGATAGAGTCCTTTATGATACCATTGATTTGAGCATTTCACCAGGAGAGAAACTGGGGTTGTTCGGGCTCAATGGTGCAGGGAAGTCCACAA
>CAYUZA010000235.1:0-3893 GCA_964449535.1 uncultured Saprospiraceae bacterium | reverse complement strand
TGCAGATCTGCGCTCAAAAGTACTCCATGAAGCCGAAAAATTGGAAGGTTCTGTCCGGAATACCGGAATTCATGCAGCAGGAATCATCATTGCGCCTTCCGATCTTACTGACATTTTGCCCATGGCCACTTCCAAAGAGACGGATTTGTTAATCACTCAATTCGATGGGGGAGTGGTAGAATCTGCGGGAGTCATCAAAATGGACTTTTTGGGGCTTAAAACCCTTTCTATCATGAAGGATGCCATAGCCATGATCAAGCATAACCATGGCATTACCATTGAGGTCGATGAGCTTCCTTTGGATGATTCAAAAACGTTTGAACTATTTCAGCGGGGTGAGACCAATGCCATATTCCAGTTTGAATCCGCTGGGATGCAAAAGTATCTCAAGGAATTAAAGCCGGACAAGCTTGATGATTTAATTGCCATGAATGCACTGTATCGCCCGGGGCCACTGCAATATATTCCTTCCTTCATAGCGCGAAAACATGGGCATGAGTCAGTAAGTTATGACCTTCCTGAAATGGAGGAGTATCTCAGTGAAACATATGGGATTACCGTTTATCAGGAGCAAGTGATGTTATTATCACAAAAATTAGCCGGATTTTCAAAGGGAGAGGCTGACAATTTGCGCAAAGCTATGGGGAAGAAGCTGATTGCGGTGCTTAACAAGATTAAGCCCCAATTTATAGAACAAGCCAAAGCAAAAGGACATCCTGAACAAAAACTCGAAAAAATCTGGTCAGATTGGGAGAAATTTGCCTCCTACGCCTTCAACAAATCGCACTCTACCTGTTATGCGGTGGTCGCTTATCAAACAGCTTACCTAAAGGCGCACTACCCTGCAGAATTTATGGCCTCTGTGCTCACCCATACGAAAGGTAATATTGACAAAATTACTTTTTTCATGGAAGAGTGCCAACGTATGGGTCTTCCAGTCTTGGGTCCGGATATTAATGAATCAGGTACATTATTTGTGCCCAATAAAAGAGGGCAACTTCGATTTGGACTCTCTGGTATTAAAGGGCTAGGTGAGGCTGCAATAGAATTGATCCTGGACGAAAGAGATAAAAACGGCCACTTTACCAGTATATTTGATTTAACCAAAAGGGTAAATCTACGAGCGGTTAATAAAAAATCAATGGAAGCTTTGGTGTGGTCAGGAGCGTTTGATTGTTTTGATGGTACCCATCGCGCCCAGTATTTTGCTCCTTCTGACAAATATGAAACACTGATTGAACACGCACTTCGATATGGCAATGCATGTCAGGAGGCGGCACTATCAAATCAGATGTCTCTTTTCGGCGGAGGTGAAGAAAGCGATATACCCGAACCCCCTATGCCAGAAGTGGACCCATGGCCATTGGTCATGAAACTGGAAAAGGAAAAGGAAATTATAGGAATTTATCTAAGTGCCCACCCTTTAGATGAGTTTAAGTTGGAGGTAAAGCATTTTACTTCCTGCCCTCTTGCAGAAGTCGAGCGATACAAAGATAGACCCATTCGCATTGCAGGTATTGTCATTCGGGCCAATCATCGTATCAATCAACGTGGAGCAGGATATGGATATTTTACCATACAAGACTATAATGGAGAGCTTTCTATTGAACTATTCAAAGATAATTATCTAAAATTCAGACACTATTTTGAGGAGGGTCAAATGCTCATGATCGAGGGTAAGCTTCAGGATAAATACAGTGGCGAGGGTACTATGTTTCAAGTAGATAAGGTGCAGCATTTGGAAGAGGCTTCCCAGCACCTGATAAAAGGAATCACCCTGTTTTTAACCGTCCAACAACTCAACGAGGCGGTCTTTGATACTTTGACCACTTGGTGCGGCAACTCAGCCGGCCCACACCATCTAAAATTGGTCGTTGGGGATACGGACGAAAAATTATCTATTCCCTTCGTGAGTCAAAATGGGGGAATAACCATCACACACAATTTTACTAAAGCATTAGAAGAGGCTGGCGTTAGTTTTAAATTAAACTAAGCAAATTTTATAGGAAACGCAAGGCTCTCCAAGCGAATCCAGATGCCATAAATATCGTATTGCGGGATTTTGGCTTCAATGCTCTTGCTCTAAGTGCAGCTTTCCTTACAGGACAAGCATTAATGGAGAATATAATAGCTATAACATATTTTAAAACAATAGCATACACATATTTATATATTTTAATATAAAATAGCAATGCCTCCTGATTGTAAACATGTGTTAATAATTAGTTATTCCTACATAAAATGTTTTTACATTAAATGTATATACATGTATATTTGTGGCGTAATATTTTTGGTATGCGATCCATAGACGACATAATACATCAAAAGAGTTTTCAATCAAAGTTGCAAAAGGCGCATATTAATATTTTATTCACCGCATCTGTGCTTGAAAATAGGACGGCGCATGCGCTGAGACCTTTTGGAATCAGTCCGCAACAATTTAATATTTTGAGGATCCTAAAAGGTCAAGATCCTAAGGTTGTGTCTCTGAAGGCTATAGCTGATCGAATGATTGATCAGAGCTCCAATGCCAGCCGCTTGGTGGATAAACTTGTGGAGAAAAATTTGGTGATTCGATCCGGTTGCCCACAGGACAGGAGGCAGATTGACTTGAGCATATCTCCTGAGGGTATTGATTTGCTGTTGAAGGCAAATCAAGTCATGGCTGAATTGCACAAAACAGGTGAGGTGATTTCAGAAGAAGAAGCAGATCAATTAAGCATGCTTCTGGATAAAGTAAGAAATGCATATATTAAATAATTTATTAACTCAAAAACAATTAAAAATGAAGAAAGTATTTGGTTTATTCAGCATGATGTTACTGTTTGTTGCCGTATCAATCGCAGCTCCAGGTCCAGGAAAATCAGGTGTTGATATCAAAAAAAGCAAGGTGGTTTGGAAGGGTTACAAAGTGACTGGCGAACACCAAGGTTTGATCAATATCAAAAGTGGTAATCTTGACTTTGACAGCAAAGGGGTTTTAACTGGTGGTTCATTTGAAATGGACATGTCATCCATTACATGTACAGACTTAACTGGCGACATGGCTGGAAAATTGGTAGGACACTTGAAATCTGATGATTTCTTCGGTGTAGAGAAATTCCCAACCAGCAAATTGGTTATCAAGAGTGTAAGCAAGAAAAAAGGTAACACTTATGAAATTAAAGGTGACCTAACCATCAAAGGAAAATCAAATCCGATTACGTTTAATGCAGATATAGTAGGTACAACTGCAAAAGCAAGTATGAAAGTAGATCGCAGCTTATACGATGTTCGCTATGGTTCAGGCAAGTTTTTTGAAAACCTGGGCGACAAAACCATCTATGACAATTTTGATTTGGATGTAGAGCTGGTGTTTACCAAGTAATCCAAAACCCATTCCAATATACAAAAGAGCAGGCACGGCTACGTGTCTGCTCATTTTTTTGTTCCACACCTTCATTTACCATTCATCTGGATAATGGTCCTTTTAAAAAAGCACTGGAATATCTGAAAAAGGGGTACAAGAAATCAGAAGCTGCCAAACTTTCGGGAGTCAATGTGAATACTATTACGAAAATATGTAGGTTTTTGGATAATGGGTTGTAGGTGAATAGATAATAAGGGTTTGATGACTAAATGTACATAATCCAAAAAAATCCAAAATTCAATAAACGGTATACGGTAAATATTAAATATAAATCCTATTATTGTTCTATATTTTACGGAAAGTTTGAAAGTAGAAAGTTGCAATAAGCAGTGCGCAATTCCGAGGATAAACAAAGAACAAAAAACAAAGAACAAAGAACGAAGAACAAAGAACAAAAAACAAAAAACAAAGAACGAAGAACGAACAAAGAACAAAAAACAAAGAACAAAGAACAAAAAACAAAGAACAAAGAACAAAGAACAAA
>CAYUZA010000234.1:0-3924 GCA_964449535.1 uncultured Saprospiraceae bacterium | reverse complement strand
TTTTTTTCAGGGAAAAGAAAAACATCAAAAAAATAACATACAACAACAACAAAAAATACTACACAAATAAAAACTATCACAACACACACAATATCCTCTACAAACAACCACAGAAAATGACAAACATAAACATAGAACCAAGTACTGTGAACACTACAAAGTGATTACGTACCCATTCTATGCCGGATGCTGTAAGTGCGATAAGAATCCCAAATAATAATAGTATGATTGCATATCGCATTCTCAGATTGCGAATCCCTGAGGCTGCAAGTACCATTATTATTCCGTAACCTATGATTAAACCTCCGTCCAACCAACCTGCCAAATAAATAGCTGCCGCAAATGTCAGTGCAATAAAATAAGCTAATTTCCAGCGTATGGGAACTAGCCAATTAAGCACATAGCCTAAGCCAGCTATGCAGGTGATTTCAAGTAGCTTAAGCGACTTTTCCAAATCATACAGATAAATTGCGCCAATAACCGCTGCTATCTGCAAAATTATCGCCAAAAAAAGATTTGCATTTTCAGCACGTAAATTTTGATTTTCAGGAAATACTGTTTTAGATGCTTCGCTCACTATTTAGTTATTAAATTATTCTAAAGAAAAAATCTATAATTATTTGTGTTTTACAAAGCTTGTCAAACGGTAAGCCTCTCCAACACTCTTTTGTATGCTTTTTTAAAAAACCAAACTCCTGCAATAAGTGTCAGCAAGGCAAATATAATACTTACTGAGTATGAAACCGCAGATTCTTGGCCAACATTAGTCAGTATTCCTCTCGCCATACCTATTAAATAGCTAAGCGGATTCCAGTGAACAATTTCTTTCAGCAACGGCCATTCAATGCCTGGTGAATAAATCACAGGAGTCAGAAACATCAATAGCTTCATGAATTCATCAAAAGCAGTGCTCACATCTACCAGTACTATGCGAAATATGGCAATGATTAGCCCCAGACCGGTTGCCAGCATAAGCAGGGGTAATAAGGAGAAGGGGAATAATATACTCCAGGCGGAAAAATGAACGCCAAATCCAGCTATTACTAGTAGATTGATCAGCATTAAAATGGAAAATCGGATCAAATGCACTAATACTTGCTTGAGCAGTAAAATACTAATAGGAAAGTCTTTTAATAGTAAAATACGCGCATTAGCATGTAGTACATGACTAACTGCTCGATACATTTCATGAAAAAAATTCCACAAGGTTGTACTCAATAGGACATATACTGGATAGGGAATTTTGGTGTCTCCAGGATCAACTATTCCTGCTGCATGAAGCCCAATCCACAATAACACAGATAACAACGGCAGTAAAAACATCCATGTCAAGCCTAAAAAGGATTTTTTGTAATCAGTCACCAAGTCTGCCTTGACCAGCTGACCAACCAAAAACCAAAAAGCTTTTCCTGACTGCTTGCTCATGGGTATTACATTACCTTTTTATGGTTTAGATTTATCTATTGCTTCGCATTCCAAAGGTATAAAATAAACCGAAAATTGAAAGGTAGCTATAAATAGTGAATGGGTATTTATCCGAACTGGTTCTTTTAAAAAGCCTTCTTTACCGTCTTTTCTGCGCAAAACACCCTTATTAGTTCCAACGGCTTGACTTGCGTGGTTGTTGATCCCAACATACTTCAAACTTACGTATTCGGCGCATTTAAATCTGCAAATGGCATCATTCATTAAAGGAGAATGGAACACGCCAAGACTTACCAATAACTCAAAGTCTTTTTCATAAAGCAGATCTGGATTGTAATTTGTTTGAATCACCTTAGTATAGTTTTTTTTCACGCAAAGCGAGCAAAGGATTTTTCACGCAAAGAGCGCAAAGGATTTTTCACGCAAAAGAGTGCAAAGGATTTTTCACACAAAGAGCGCAAAGAGTCATTTCACGCAAAGTTCGCGGAGAGTCATTTCAAGCAAAGCTCGCGGAGGTTTTTTTCACGCGAAGTGCGCAAAGGTTTTTTCACACAAAAGAGCGCAAAGAGTCATTTCACGCAAAGCTCGCGAAGAGTCATTTCAAGCAAAGCTCGCGGAGGTTTTTTTCACGCGAAGTGCACTAAGCCTTAGCGGTTCTTTGCGTAGTAGCTTTGCGTCCATTGCGAGAACAGACTACAAGTCATTGACAATTCTGTGTATTCCATCTTTTAATAATTTTGTATTGAAATTAATTAGTAAAGCCAATTTTTTATCCGACAGCTTCAAATAGGTAAGTGTTTGAGAAAAATGTACCGGAGCTAAATTTTCAACAGACTTGATTTCAATTATTACCTTGTTATTAACCAATAAATCAATTCTGTATCCAATATCTTGTTTTACTTCTTTATACACCAAAGGCATTGGCACTTGAGTTTTTACTTATAACCCTAATTCATTTAAATCATATGCTAATGCATTTTCGTAAACAGATTCAAGCAATCCTGGTCCTAATGTGTTGTGCAATTCCAATGCAGCCTCGATAATTTTGTACGAAAGTTCATTTTCATCCATCTTCGCCAAGTTTTAAAAAATGAATAGGTTTAAATGATTCAACAAATAGGTCAATAAGTTAATCTTAATAATTTACGTCGTTGGCGGGCCACCTTTTTTACACTACCTTGTCCTGGTAAATTAAATACTCATCCTACCAATCTGCTACATATACCCTTTTTACTCTGGAAGCGATCCTGGATAATATTTCATAAGATATGGTGCCACAAGTGCGGGCTAGATGCTCAACAGGTTGATGCTCTCCAAATATCTCTACCTCATCGCCTACCTTGGCTTCTTGAATATCAGTAACATCTATCATAGTCATATCCATGCAGACACTTCCTATCGTAGGAGCAAGATGATTATGTAGCCACACGCTGTGCGCACCATTACCTGCTCGACGCATCAGTCCATCAGCATAGCCAATGGTTATGGTAGCTATCTTTCGGTCTTGACTGAGTAATAAATCCCCCCCATATCCGACCGTTTCGCCTGCTTTCACTTCCTTAATTTGCGAAATAACCGCTTTAAGGGTATGAACAGTTCGAAGTGGATGCAAACTCGAATTACCGGGGGCCTTTCCCAATCCATACATACCTATACCCAATCGCACCATATCCATTTGGGCATGCGGGAATCTACTAATACCTGATGAATTGAGCACGTGCCTCCAAGGCGAGTAACCCAAACCTGCCTCCAACATATTATACATGGCAGAAAATCGATCGAGCTGTAATCGCGTAATATTATCTTTTTCTGGTTTTTCAGCTGCAACAAGGTGCGTAAAAATGGAAAGTACCCGCAGATTGGGCATGTTTTTTAAAGCAATAATCAAGTCTGGCAAGTCATCCAATTCAAACCCCAAACGGTGCATGCCAGTGTCAAATTTGATGTGAACACCTAAAGCGCTATCCAGACTTTCTAACCCTCTTCCCATAGTTTGCAATTGCTCCAAACTGAATATTTCAGGTTCCAGCTTGTTTTTAGCCAGCCACTCAGGATCGCTACCATCGGGATTCAATACCATTATAGGCAGCTGAAGTCCGGATTGCCTCAATCTGATGCCCTCGTCTACAAAGGCTACAGCTACATAGTCCACTGGTTGTTGTTCAAAAAATGCTACCATTTCCATATCGCCACTTCCGTAGGCAGCTGCTTTTAACATCAGCATAATTTTGGTATCTGCATGCAAGGAGAGACGATAGTTGCGAATATTTTGAGCCAGACGACCAAGGTTGATTTCCAGCCTGGTTTTGTGGCGCATTGCGGTTAGCTTTTCTGCAAGTCGCTCCAAGCGGTAGATCCGTGCACCCTTTATCAGTATTATAGATTGGAATAAATTTTCAGCAAAAAGTGCTTTTTCAAGACTTCCTAAATCCTCAAACGCATGGATACGGCAGCTCATATCTTTTTCTGATGAAAATGTTTTCCAAATATTGCCTAGTC
>CAYUZA010000233.1:0-3975 GCA_964449535.1 uncultured Saprospiraceae bacterium | reverse complement strand
ATTTTCTACTCTTGAGAGAGGGCGAGGGGGGTGTGTTATTTCTCCGGAGCAGCTACAAAACACCTTCTTTTTGTCTATGGCATTCAGGCTGTCGCCAGAGCATACCTCATACTTTCATCCCTTGTACCCGGTCTGCGCAGCCTAAGGGCGCTTTTTTTGTAATTGCTTACGCTTTATCTTGTAACCACAACATCAATTCCACATGACGCGAATACCGCAATAACCATGAAGCGGTAAAGCAGGGTAATAATACCGCGGTTCATTATTGCCAATAGCTAAAGCATTGACTACCAGCATGGATGCATACTGGGTATTGGTTGCATTGTTGATGCCTCCATACCATGAAAATGACACACGCTTGCCCCTGTTTATATGCCAGCTGGCCCTTAAATTCAAGGTCTGAAACGCGCCGTACTGAACAGTATTTGCATCATTTATATACTGAGCGCCTGTGAACTGATAATGCATCATCAACTCCGCTGCAGAAACAGGTCTCCATGTCCATACACTTTGAACCATCTGAGCAGGAATACCTGGCAAGTTGTTACCATCAAATACACGCCCATCATCTTCAAAATCGACAAATCGATTCACGGACCAGGTATAGCTATTGCGGACATGCAGAAAGCCGGGAAATTTACTTCGCTGCAAAACTTGTATTCCGGCTGCAAGTTCCAGGCCGGAATGGCGTGTTTTTCCCGCATTGATTCCGGTAAATATATCTTCTGTAATGCGCTTCGTCACGAGCAAGTCATTGAGATCTATGCGATACGCGCAAAGATCAATCTCAATGCGCTCATGCCATGTTTTCCAGCGAAGACCAATCTCGGATTGAATACCCTGTTCAGCGCGTATTCCCGGATTTACAGCGCCGTCTGGCAAGAGCGTTTCTTCGGGCGATGGCATAGAAAAACCGTGACCTGCAGAACCATAGAAAACAAAATTCTTAGTCAGCGTATAATTTACACCTATACGTGGCGACCACATATCCGGAAAGCGTCGCTGTGAAGGGTTCGCCCCAGTTTGCATGATCAGATCCCTGAGTTGATATTCCACCCGGTTATAGGCCAAGCCCCCTGAGAGCAACAATCGCTTATTTAACTTCCAATATACAAGTGTAAAAACAGTAAGCTGTCCTCGTCGCTCCTGATTGTCAGCCAAAATGCTTCCATTTCGATCCAGATTCCACCGGTAAGCCTCTGAAAACCACTCTGAGCCCAGCATCCATTCCACTGCCCCTCGCCGATACTGAAGTCGCTGCCTCCATCCATAGCTCGACACCTGATCATCCAGATTATTAAAAGGTCTTCGCTCAAAATTGTCAGTCAATCTCCCATAAAAAAGCAAGTGATTGGTCCAATGGTCTGAAATTTGCTGCACCCACTGCAGCCCTGCCAGTCCCCTGCTATACTTTTTGTACCCCTCCACGGCCAGCCAGTTTGGCGCTGCAGCACGAGGATTAGTCCGCAATAGGGTTTCCCCTACCGAACTTGGAATACCCGCATCCACCTGCATCAAAAGCAGCGTAGCTCCCAAAGACCAGCGCTTACCCAGCCAGCGTGCATGGGTCAGGGATGAACCACGGGCATAGTGGTTGTTTTCTCTGAATCCCTCGGAACTTAGATAGTTCAAAGCACTCCAGATTTTAAAATGTTTTTGCTCCCAGGCTCCATAACCGTGTAATCTCAGGGTTTCAAAACTGCCATATTGTACGCCAAAGCCAAACTGATTACCATTTGATGGAGGCGTATGCATATGTAGACTGCCCCCTAGCCCCGAGCCATACAAAGCTGCACCTGGCCCTTTGATGAGTTCAATACTGCCCAATGCCTCTGTATCTATTTCTTCTGGTGCCGAAATACCATCTGCTCCGCTCAGTGGAATATCATTGAGAAAACTTCGAATTCGATTGGTATTGAATGGTGTCCTGCTGCCCATACCCCGTATCACGATACGATTAGTTGCATAAGTACCCGATTGCATACTTACTCCGGGTAAGGTGTTGAGTACCGTAGCCAGAGAAGTATTGTCAGCTGGGGTTAGTTCCGGACCCCGAAGTAATCCATAACTACCAGGACTTTCCCAACGTTTGCCTTGCCACTGATAGGCGCTGATGATCACCGTATCGAGTTTTGGCAAAGTATCCTGAGTTGGAGATATCGCCTCCTGAGCCAGCGACACGGTCAACCATGTTGCATTAAAAAATGCTATTTTTAATATGTGACGCATCCAATACCCAAAAAAACACCTCGTGGCCATGCGAAGTGAAAGTTGCAAGGAAGATGGAAAAATCGGAAACAGCATTAATCCAGCGGCATAATTCGCAAGATACGACCTGGATTTTCAATGGCGACATAGATATACCCATCAGGTGCCATTACGACATTGCGCACTCTGCCTATATCCGGAAGAAGTTTCTCAGTCCGCACAACTTTGTACCCATCCAATACTACCCGTTCCAGATACTCAAAACTCAGGGAACCCAGTAGTAGATTGCCCTCCCATTTTGGGTATTTACCACCACTCACAAAGGTCATACCACAGGGTGCAATGCTCGGTGTCCACTGGTACTGAGGCTGTTCCATGCCCTCTTTTTCAGTAAATTTCGTGAGTGTAGTTCCATTGTAATTTATACCAAATGATATTTCAGGCCATCCGTAGTTCAGGCCAGGTCTGATGAGATTCAGTTCATCCCCACCCTTGGGGCCATGCTCAGAAGCCCAGATTTCTCCTGTCGCGGGATGCATTGTAGTCCCTTGCGGATTGCGGTGACCGTAGCTGTAAATGGAGGGTTTGGCCCCCGGTGTGTGAACAAAGGGATTGTCATCAGGAATGCTACCATCGTCTTTGATGCGATGAATTTTGCCGTTGTGATTGTCCAGTTTTTGTGGAAACACAAAATGCTCCCCCCGGTCGCCCACGCCAAAATACAGATATCCCTCCCGATCAAAAACCAGCTTGGAGCCATAGTGATGCACTTTGGTAGTTTTTGGCATCGCCTCAAAAATAAGCTCCTGATCTTTAAGCCGCAACCCATCCAGTCGGGCGCGCATGATCGCTGTACTGTTGCCATCACCATTGGCCTCTGGAGCTGAGTATGAAAAATAAATCCAGCCATTCTCCGCATAGGCTGGATGCAGGCAAATATCCAGAAGACCGCCTTGATTCCGGGCTACCACCTCGGGTACACCTGCAATGGGGTCCGACAGTTGTCCGTCTTTGAACAAATGCAATGTGCCCGCTCTTTCTGTGATCAGTATACCCCCATCAGGCAAAAAGGCCATGCCCCACGGCACTTTCAATCCGGTTACAACGGTATCCAGCACAAAACGCAGGTCGCTTGATTTGAAAATGGAGCGGCTTACATCATATTTTTTCAACTTCGATTTATCTTGGGGTATGTTTTTCACCAAATATTCGGCTAATGCTTCTATTTCTTTAGGTGAAAATGTCTCTTCAAAAGAAGGCATGCCTACATCGACAACTCCATTTGCAATACTTTGAATCAAAGGCTTAAGATCGCCCCCTTTCATCCATGGCTTGTCTTGAAATTTTTCCAGATTCCGGCCATGGCAACCAGCGCAATACATAGCATAATGCTTTGCGGCAGGATCCTGCGATTCGAAAGTATGAGCTCCTGAGTCAGCTTTTTTATCCATGCAAAAAGCTGTACTTAACAAATAAATACCCGGGAATACCAAGTAGATCAGTAGGGATCTTGTAACCATACCTGGACAAAAATTTAGTTTGTGATTAAAGTCAAACAAACAAATGAGGATTACGGTTTCACGCTATTAATTCTAATTATCTATCTAATCCGAAACCGCAATGCCAGGTTGAACAAATATGCCTTAGGAACACGATGTGGCAGGCGTATTCGAATTTCTTGACCCCGCTTTAGAGATTGGGTTTAATAAACCGATTTACAAACAACTATATCTAAGCCACATAGTAAACATGGGGTTTTCACACGTT
>CAYUZA010000232.1:0-4031 GCA_964449535.1 uncultured Saprospiraceae bacterium | reverse complement strand
TTTACGTCCGTTAAAGGACTGATCACGATACAATCCATAGATTGACCCACTTAATTGGTTACTTCCAGATCTTGTAACTGCATTGATACCAGCGCCGGTAAATGAAGTCTGACGTACATCATAAGGTGCAATATTTACTTGAATTTCTTCAATGGCGTCCAAAGAAATTGGTTGTGCTTCACCTCCGGGAAGGTTGTTTGAACTCAAGCCAAAGTTATTATTGAAGTTTGCGCCGTCAATGGTTACGTTATTATATCTGCCGTCACGACCTGCGAAAGCATTACCTGATCCCGCTTGAGGTGTCAAACGTGTAAAATCGTTAATACTCCGACTAATAGTTGGCATCGTGTTGATGAGACGCTTGTCAATGTTGGTTGCTGCTCCAGTTCTTTCTGAATTGATAATATTATCTTTTCTTCCAACAATTTCAACAGTACCTAGATCGACAGAAGCGTCAACCATGGTAACACGAAGAAAATAAGGCTCACCTAATAGCAGGTTTACACCTGTAATAGGATCTGCCTTGTACCCCACAAAAGTAGTAGTAACTTCATAGGGGCCACCTACACGTAGGTTAGACATATTAAAGCGACCATCATTACCAGTAGTAGCATAGTAAATGGTACCTGATGGAGTGTGCTTCGCTTCAACTACGGCACCCGCTAATGGAAGACCCTGTTGATCGCTGACAATCCCATTTAAAAAGCTAGCCGTCACCTGACCGTACAAAGTACCGGAGGTAAATAGCAACATACAAAAAACAACTTGTAAAATTCTAGCATTCATATGATACACAGTTTTAGTTTCCACAAAGATGCAAGCCCTACCGCAATCTTTTCAAGCAACACGTATTAACATAACGTTAATTATATCATGTAGACCAGCTATTTAAACATGCCAGGATTACATATAACATGTTTAACAATGCGTAAAAGTAAAACTATTCTTTGTTTTAGATCAATGTTGTCAACTTTTTTTTCCAACAGATCAATAAAAAATGTGAATTAAACCGCCAAAAACATTGGTTTTGAATAATAATAGTATCATTAATCATAAGTAAGCCCTGACTTTGGGGGTAAGAAAGCAGTAGCCTTAATTTCGATGAGGAGCAATGGATGAGGCAATTGATGAACGGCTACAGTTGTGCGTGTCGGGCCATCCACATCAAAATATTTGCCATAAACTTCATTGTAACCCCCGAAGTCATTCATGTTAACTAAAAAAGTAGTAATGTCAACAACATGCTCTAACCCTGCACCCATGCTTGATAATATATCTTTAATATTTTCTATCACTGCTGCTGTCTGTACACGAATGTCCAGGTGAGTGGTTCCCATTTCATCTACCGTGGCTCCTGCAAAACTATTGTCCGGAAGCCTGCTTGAGGTGCCCGATACAAAAAGGAAATCCCCTGCCCTTTTTATGTGTGGAAATTTTCCGCGGGGTTTAGCTTTATCAGAAAGTATTTTAGCATCCATGATCGCATATTTTATAAATCAGTATGGTCACTTACATAAGAAGCAACCGCATCTCGTAAACTTTGCAAATTAACAGATTGGATGTCACTTACACCTGTACAAAACTGCATTAAATATTCATCCTGTAATCTACCCTTTATCATAGCCGTCCGATATGGAATATCGGCACGAAAGGTCACCATCGAATATTTCGAATAATAATCATCAAATTGCTGTTCCAAGAGCGTTTCCAAACGATTCTTCATCTGGAACACAGGATTGCCGCTATGATCCCGCATTTCATAAAAGTTATCAACGGCAAGATCGGCAATGGCGTCAGCATTTGGCTTTCTGGCTATTGACGTAAGAGGAATGGCTTGTCTAACATCCCCTTGGCAGGAGCGAATAATTGCATCAAATTCAAACACATCTTCAAAAGCACAATTCATTCCCTGGCCATAAAATGGAACTATCGCATGAGCAGCATCCCCTAGTAACAAATAACGATCTTCTACGTGCCAAGGTGAACATTTAATGGTTACAAGACTGCTGGATGGATTTTGTAAGAATTGAGCCTCAAAATCTGGCATCAATGAAAGCGCATCAGGGTAATATTTCTTAAAAAATGCTCTAGCTTTAGCGGAATCTGCATCTAAAGACAAAAAACCCTCCTCCCCCTCAAAGGTCTGAAATAAGGTAACTGTGAAGCTTCCATCCAAATTTGGTAATGCAATAAGCATTTGAGACCCACGGGGCCAAATATGCAGCGCATTTTTATCCATTAAAAAACTTCCATTGCCATCCGAAGGAATTTCCAACTCTTTGTATCCATGAGACAAGTATTGCTGAGAAAACTGAAAACGCAATGTATTTGATTTCTGATAATAGGCCTGCCTCAATGCAGAGCCTGCACCGTCAGTTCCAATAATTACATCTGAGCTTATACTTTTTGATTCACCGTTAGACTCATGCGTAAAAAAGGAAGTGGCTGATTCAAGATCTACATGGTCACATCGATGGTTAAAATAAACTTCTGCGTCACTATACTGGTCTAATCTATCCAATAACAATCTATTCAATCCACCTCTGGACACTGAATTGATATAAAAACCGCTCCGTCCACTATATGGCAAATAGGTAAGTGTGCCATCTAAAGCATGGATCATTCTTCCATGCATTGGGATACAAATATCACGGATTTGTTCATCTGCACCAATCAGCCCCAATCCTTTAAAACCGCGTTGAGAAAGTGCCAAATTAATAGAACGACCGCCCCCAACAACCTGCTTGCGCATATCACCTCTTCGCTCAAATACAGAAACTTTATGGCCTAGTTGAGCTAATCGTGTAGCTAACAGACTACCACACAACCCGGCACCTATTACTGTTATCTTTGATTTTGGATTCATGGTTTGCGATTTTTGAGATAATCAGATACTGCTTGGTAAAAGGTCCACACGTCCATAAAACAATTATAAAGAGGAACAGGTGCAACGCGTATAACGTCTGGTTCACGCCAATCGGTTACTATTCCTTTTTCTGCCAAATAAAAAAACAAATCTTTGCTTTTGTCCATAAGTCTTATGGAAATCTGTGCACCATGGCTTTCTGGATTGGCAGGCGTAACTACCTGTATTTTGTCTTGGGGAAGTGTGTTTAGAAGATCTAATAAATACTGACTTAGGACTGTTCTCTTTGCAAATAATCGATCCATACCCGCCTCGGAAAAAACATCTAATGAAGCTTTTAATGATGCCATAGGCAAGATAGGAGGATTGCTCATTTGCCAACCTTCCGCTCCCGGGAGAGGAACAAATTCGGGTTCCATCAAAAAGCGGCGACTTTTATCATGACCCCACCACCCTGTAAATCGGGGCAGGTCAAAATTATATTTGTGGCGCTCATGTACAAAAATACCAGATAATCCCCCTGGACCAGAATTCATATATTTATAGGTACACCAAGCTGCAAAATCGATACCGCTGTCATGCAAATTGCAATTTAAATTACCCGCGCCATGAGCAAGATCGAAGCCAACTACACACCCTTTGGCATGCCCAAGCATAGCAATTTGTTTCATATCAAAAGCTTGCCCTGTATAGTAATTGACATTTCCAATCCAAATCAGGGCTATCTCATGACCATGTTTTTCAATGGTTTCATATATATCCTCAGGTCGGATAGCTGATTCACCTTTTCTGGGTCCTACTTCAATGAGACCTTCATTGGCATCAAAACCATGAAATGAAAGCTGCGACTGTACAGCATACCTATCTGAAGGGAAAGCCGCTTTTTCAATTAGAATTTTGTAGCGTTTGGCCGTAGGTCGGTAAAAACTAACCATGAGTAGATGAATATTGACCGTCAAGCTATTCATTACGACTACTTCGTCAGGCAAAGCACCTACCACATCTGCCATCTGGTCTGTCAAAATCTCATGATAATGTGTCCAAGCAGGCGTAGCTTTGTAATGTCCCTCCAACCCAAACGTAGCCCAAACAGACAAAACTAGAAGCACAAATGAACTACAACTTTTAGGCTGAAGACCTAAACAATTTCCAATGAGATACACCA